>CAYGQU010000402.1:0-1986 GCA_964352045.1 uncultured Planctomycetaceae bacterium | reverse complement strand
ATCCAAATGGTTGGTCCCCCCCCGAAGGAAGCAAACAGCTTGCCCCCAACGAAGAGATTTGGCTCAATGCCAAGCAAAATCGGGTCTATGTCAACGGAATGGTCGTACTCAGGGAGGGAGTGCTAGAAATGTTTGCCTGTCCCAAAGGGACCAAAGAGCATGAATCCGTAATTGCGGTTAAAACTAAGGCATTTCTGATTCATACGGCTCTGTTGGCTGTGGGGGCCGAACCAGGTAGCCCGGTAAAGTTTGAACCAAAATTCGTACCTCCGAACGGTACGGAAATAGGAATTACTCTCGAATGGCTTGACGAAGCAAATAAGCTGCAATCGGCCAAAGCCCAGGATTGGATTCGCAATCTCGATACAAAAGAGCCGATGAAGTTACCTTTTGTTTTCGCAGGTAGTGGTTTTTGGACTGATCCTGATACAGGAAAACAGCGTTATTTGGCCGAGGCGGGCGATTTGATCTGCGTATCGAATTTCGGATCGGCCATGATCGACGTCCCCATCGAGAGCACCCAATCGAATGAAGGACTACTATTTGAGCCTTTTACCGATCGCATTCCACCTGAGGGAACACCTGTAAGGATGATACTAACGCCTGTTATTAGGAGCCAGGCAGCTGAAAAACCTTGAAGATTACCAAGGATGGCACATTCATGGTTCTTCTTTGTTTTCCTGAAGGCGTGCCCCAGCTGACTTCTTATTGGTTTTGCAACTACAATGCCAAGACTAGTTGATTTCAGCCAGCGCTTATTGTCAGACAATTGAATCGACCAGTGTGGCGCAAATATCAATACAGACATGGCGGGATATTTCTACGATGAGCGATGCGGTATTAATTGGGCAAGTCTCCAAGCCTGTCGAGGCGACGGTCCGCCCACCAGGGTCAAAAAGCTTGACGAATCGGGCCTTGGTATGTGCTGCCTTGGCAGATGGCGAGTCGATTCTTACTGACGCACTCGATTCGGATGATACACGCGTCATGATCGAGGGGCTCAATGCCCTAGGCATTTCTGTCAAAGCCTCAGAGGATCGAAAAACCTTAAGGGTTGCTGGCGCAGCGGGGCAGATTCCTGCCCTCGAAGCGGAACTGTTTATTGGAAATAGCGGTACCACAGTTCGGTTCCTCACTGCAATAACGACGCTTGGGCGAGGAGCTTTTCGACTAGACGGCGTCCCGCGTATGAGAGAGCGACCGATCGGTGACTTGGTAGCCGCGCTCAATGCGCTGGGTGGCACGGTTCGCTGTGAATCCCCTGGCGACTGCCCACCTATTGTCATCCATGCCAACGGTCTTAGGGGAGGCGAAGCAGCAGTCAAAGGAGATATCTCTAGTCAGTTTCTAAGCGGATTGCTCATGGCAACCCCCTGTGCTGAGCAGCCAACCAAACTAGTTGTCCAAGGCGAGTTGGTAAGTAGGCCCTATGTGCAGATGACCCTTCGTATGATGCAAAGTTTTGGCGTTTTGGTCGAAGCCCCCGATGATTTGTCCATTTTTTCCATTCCTGCAACTGGTTGTTATCAAGCAACCAACTACGCCATCGAGCCCGACGCCTCAGCTGCCAGTTATTTTTGGGCCATGGCGGCAATTACGGGGGGGCGGGTTACTGTTGAAGGATTGAATCGCGGTGCCTTGCAAGGCGACATTTATTTCGTCGATTGCTTAGAAAAAATGGGGTGCAATGTCGAGTGGAATGACGATTCCATCACCGTAATTGGCGCCAAACAGCTCCATGGTGTAACTCTCGACATGAACCCGATTAGTGATACTGTTCAAACCTTAGCTGCGGTAGCTTTGTTTGCTGAGGGGACGACCACCGTCACAGGCGTGGCCCATAATCGTCATAAAGAGACCGACCGCATCGGTGACTTAGCAACCGAGTTACGCCGTCTTGGCGCTTCAGTAGAAGAGCATGAAGATGGTTTGAGCATAACTCCAGGAAAACTTAAGGGAGCGCGTGTTGAAACCTATGACGATCAC
>CAYGQU010000401.1:0-3265 GCA_964352045.1 uncultured Planctomycetaceae bacterium | reverse complement strand
GGCCCAGTTCGCCCGTCATCGTTCGACCATCTTTAAGCAAGATCGTCGCCGCGGGAGCGAACTGTATTGTGAGAAAAAGTGTTACGCTATAGGCGCAGAAAATCCAAGCGATATTTTTAAGTTCGATCTCTCTTAAACGTGCTGATGGCATGGTTAAATATGGGGCCTAGATCGAATCTTGTGACCAAGGGATCACGACTCTTCCAATTGCAAGAAGCTCTTCTAGGATAGTATGTCCGATTATTCCGAATAACACAGCTTCATTGCTTCAGCTTCCGCCCCCACTCCCCTCCCCCGCTCGGCTCCTCTAAACTAGCGGGCATGAAGGATTTTACCCGCGAGAGTCTAGTTCATGACCCGATTCACGGCTATGTGCCGTTCGTGTCGGTCGTGCCTGAAGGAGAAACGTCCGAACGCCAACTGCTCGACCATCCCTGGTTGCAGCGACTTCGTCAAATACACCAACTGCAAACCGCCTGGTGGGTTTACCCCTCGGCTGAGCATACTAGGTTCCAGCACGTCGTCGGGGCAATGCATATGGCGAGTCGGATGACCGGCGTGCTGTATGAAAGCCTGCACGATACTTGTGATGGTGATTTGCCAAGCCGAAACTACGTCGAATCACTTTGCCGACTCGCCGCGTTGCTGCATGACGTAGGACATGGCCCTTTTGGGCACTTCTTTGATGCTCATTATCTCAAGCCACATTACGGGCTAACGCACGAAACGCTTGGTGCGTACATCATCGAACACGAACTGGGAGAACTCCTCAGCGGCGTACGGGAATGTCCGTCGGGACGTATCGACCGAAGTGAAGTGATCGACCCGGTCGAAATCGCGATGCTCATCCAACGCCCGACACAAAACGACGGCGAGTTCTGGCCACGTTGGTTGATCCTACTGCGAAGCCTCTTCTGTGGACTCTACACAGTCGACAACATGGATTTCGTCCTACGCGACGCCTACATGACGGGCTACAGCGAGCGAGCTTTCGACCTCGAACGGCTCTTGCGTTACAGTTTTTATAGTGACAAGGGGCTGACGATTCATCAAAAAGGAATCGGCGCCCTCGTCAAATTCATGCAAACCAAAAGCGAACTCTTTCGGGCGGTCTATTTCCACCGTACCGTGCGGGCAATCGATAAGACACTCGAAGGCCTGTTCCGCGATAGCCGCGAGTTGCTCTTCCCCGGCAATCCGCTTGAGCACCTCGACGCGTACCGTAACTTTACCGAATGGTCGCTGCTAATCGACGTTTCGCGTTGGTCGGCGTCGGAAGACAAGAACGTAAAAAAATTGGGCAAGCGTTGGGACAAAATCCTGCAACGACAAGTCGATTGGCTGGCGGTTGAAGATCGGAATGTCACCTACCATGCGGGTGATTCAGAACAATCGAGCATCTTCAGCAAGGCATCGATCCTCGAATCGGCGATTCGCGATCAGTTGCCCGGAGGAATGAAAGAGATTCCGATGCAGATCGACCTGCCTCGGCACATCTACCGCCCCGATGCGTTGGCTGCTACGTCGGGACAGAATTTTCAATACAAGGCCTCAACTGGCAAAGTCTATTCGCTGACCGACGACCAACTGTTCGATCAACTGCCCTTGGCACATCGAGCGTGTCGGATTTATTTGAAGAAAGATCACACGTCCGAACAATCGCATGCGATCGGTGCGGCACTCGACGCGCTCGTTGGTAGTCGTAGTGAAGATGATTTGACGAATATGTAATCCAGATCGTTGCAAGAGAGCAGCACCGACTTTTGTCCGGACGGGAGGTTGCTAGCCGATTGATTGTTTCGGACAATTGTCGGTGTGCTAAGCACAGGAGGTCATAAGGGTAACCAAGAAACCACAATACCTCTTGTGCTGCGCACACCGACATTCATTAGAATTTACCGATTTGCTATCTGAATCACCCGCTCATGAAAGTCGGTGCTACTCCCTGATCCCATCCTATTTCTCTTCCCCCTAAGGGGCAGGGAGAATTTTTTCCCACTGATAATTCAAGATGACACAAGACGCTTACGAAAACCCGTTGATTAGCCGCTACGCATCACGCCAAATGGCAACCCTCTGGGGGCCACAAAAAAAGTTCTCCACCTGGCGGCGACTTTGGGTGGCGCTCGCCGAAGCGGAGGCGGAGCTTGGTCTACCAATTACCGAAGCCCAGCTCGATGAGCTTCGCAGCAAGGTTGATGATATCGACTTCGCCGCCGCAGCCGACTACGAAAAGAAACTTCGTCACGATGTGATGGCCCACGTCCATACCTACGGCGATGCGTGCCCCTCGGCCAAGGGAATTATTCACCTCGGCGCGACGAGCAACTTTGTCGTTGATAACGCCGACTTGGTGATTCTGCGTGAATCGCTCGAACTCGTTGCCCAACGGCTTGCGTCGGTGATCGACGCCCTAGGTGAATTCATTGCCAAGCATCGTGATTTACCGACACTTGGCTTCACGCACCTGCAGCCAGCACAACCGACGACCGTCGGCAAGCGAGCGACCCTCTGGTGTTACGACTTGGCGCTCGATTTGACCGAAGTCGAACATCGGCTCTCGCTCCTTCGTGCACGTAGCACAAAAGGAACAACCGGCACGCAGGCAAGCTTCGTCGAACTCTTCGAGGGAGATCACGCCAAGGTGCGTAAGCTAGAAGAACTCGTTGCCAAGAAAGTCGGCTTCGACGCTTCGTATGCTGTTACCGGACAAACCTATCCGCGAAAGATCGACGCCCAGGTACTCGACTGCCTCTCGGGCATCGCAGCAAGTGCCCACAAGGCGACAACCGATCTCCGTATCTTGGCGATGCGCAAAGAACTCGAAGAGCCTTTCGAGAAGAGCCAAATTGGGTCCTCGGCTATGCCCTACAAACGCAATCCGATGCGGTCGGAACGGATCGGTGGCATTGCAAGGTTCGTTATGAGCCTCGCACAGAACGGCGCGGCAACGCATGCCACCCAGTGGATGGAGCGCACGCTCGACGACTCGGCCAACCGACGATTGTCGCTACCGCAAGCATTGCTCGGAATCGACGCGATACTTGTAATTTACGAGAACGTTGCCCGCGGCTTGATCGTTTATCCCGAGGTTGTGGCGAAGAACCTACGCGAGGAGTTGCCGTTCATGATCACCGAAAATGTGTTGATGGAAGCAGTCAAAGCAGGTGGCGACCGCCAAGACCTCCACGAGCTGATCCGTCAGCATAGCCAAGCAGCGGCTGCCGTCGTAAAGCAAGAGGGCAAAGCGAACGACTTGCTCGAT
>CAYGQU010000400.1:0-3273 GCA_964352045.1 uncultured Planctomycetaceae bacterium | reverse complement strand
ATTTGATAGGGATCATTGTTGGTTGCGATTGCTGAATCGAGTATTTCAATCTTTTCACCACAACGATCCACCACCGGAAAGTAAGAGTCAATAATCGAATCGAGTAGCGCATAGGCTAAGTAGTCGGCACCCGACGAACGAACTCTACCCGCATTCTTGCGTATCCGTTTGCGGACTGGGTCGAAACAATCTCCCGGCCGTTCTTGAAACGTTATAACAAAACCTTTTCCAAGAAAGATGCTTATCTGTTCGGGGTCGATAGGCCCTTTTGAAGTGAGCATTCTTGCAACGATATAGAGATGGTTTTCATACTCTTCGACTTTAGCTCGCTGGTGGTTGCTTACGGCATCTTCCAAGGCGAGTGGATGGAGTCCGAACAGATCACGAAGTGATTTCACTCGGTCGATATTTCCCATACCAACCACATCAATCCAAATAATTCCTGGCTTCTCTTTGTACTTACTAATTTCCTCAAGATCAAAAAGCTCTTTCTCTTCTACTTGGTCAGCCGAGTAATGAAACATCCGGATTTTGGATCGAATCGCATCGGGCCGACCTGCAATCGTGCCTGGGGCCGTACCTGGTTTTGCTACCCGATTAAGACGGAGAAAACGGCTCATTCGATGCTTTTTCTTTGACATATCGGCTCTTTAATGGGAACGAGTTATTTTTTATTGATGCCAGCAGCTTGCAAGAAGTTTTTCAATAGCGCTGGCCCTGATTCAGTCAAAATCGCTTCGGGATGAAACTGAACACCATAGATTGGCTTATTGCTATGCCGCAATGCCATGACCGAACCATCGACAGTCCATGCCGTGGCGATCAGTTCGGTACGATCTATGCTTAGCGGATCAATCACCAGCGAATGATAACGACAAACGACCAGCTGGGGTACCAAACCGGCGAAGAGTCCCTCGCCGAGATGAGAAACCTCCGAGGTTTGGCCATGCATAATTTGCGGAGCTTCGACGATCGAAGCCCCAAAAGCTTGGCCGATCACTTGGTGACCTAAGCAAACCCCCAACAGAGGCACTTCGTCTTGCATCGCTTTGACAAGATCGAGTGAAATGCCTGCCTCTTCAGGCCGACTAGGTCCTGGTGAAAGGATGATTGCCTTAGGATCGAGTTGTCGAACCTCGTCAATTGTTAAGGCATCGTTGCGGACAACTTCGGTCGCATGGCCCAAGAGTCGAAACTGCCGAGCAAGGTTATGGACGAAGCTATCGTAGTTGTCGATTAGTAAGATCATACGTCAACAAGTCCCGCCGCTTTGTGCCAAGTTTCTTCGTATTCTTCAAGCGGATCGGAAGCGATAGTGATTCCTCCACCGACAGGCGCTTGCAGCCAACCTCGCGATGCGATCAACGTTCGTATTAAGATATTGCTATCCATGAATTGGTTCCCTTGCGGATCAGTGAAACCGAGCATGAAGAGTGAACCACAGTAGGGACCACGTGCCGTCGGTTCTAGTTTGGCAATAATCTGCTGTGCGCTAACCTTCGGTGCTCCCGTAATGGAGCCACCTGGCAGGGTAGCTTTCAATAAATCAACAGCGTTGCAATCCGTTTTTAATTCACCCTGAATAACGGAAACCAAATGCTGGACATGGCTGTAGCGTTCAAGCCCAAACAACTCTGTAACGACAACCGAATCATCGGTACAGACACGCGAAAGATCATTACGCAGTAAATCGACGATCATAACGTTTTCGGCCCGATCTTTTTTACTGCACCGCAAAATTTCGCCAAGACGACAATCTTCGTCAGGCGTCACTCCACGGGGCCGAGTTCCTTTAATCGGTCTCGTTTCCACCATCCCATCCGCTAATTGAACGAACCGCTCGGGCGACGCGCTGAGAATTTGCCAATCCCCTCCCTGGAAATACCCTCCAAACGGAGCCGCATTGCGGTTGCGTAGCTTGAGGTAATGCTCGATCAAATGGCTGGGCTCGGGCAGAAGCAACCGTTGCGAAAGATTCACTTGAAAAACATCGCCTGCTCGCAAGTGCTTTATCACTTGTTTGATCGCCAAGAGATAGCTATCGCGAGAAAAATTGCTCAGTAGGCCTCGTTCTTTGAATGAGGGAGCCAACAATTCAATATCTTGCCGAATCCGAGAATTTTTATGCTGGCTTTCCTTTGGTTCGGATTCGAGTTGAGCTAGGAGCCAGTGCATTCGATTCTCGGCTCGAGCTTTACGTGGCTCAGCTGCGGACTCTGGAAAGCCATGCGAAATCGCCCAAGCACGTTCGTCTTGGTGGTCGAATGCGATAATCAAGTCGTAGATACCGACGGCCAAGGCCGGCAACTGAAATTCATCCCATCTCGGCTTGGCAAGTTTCTCCAAGCAGCGGCCAATGTCGTAACTAATTAAACCTGCAGCGCCTCCTTGCCAAGGAGGTAAATGGGGCAACGGTTCAGCTTGCCATGTAGCGATTCTCGCCTGCAGCTGATCGAGTGCCAGGGGTGAGCCAACTGGTATTGTAAACCAATCGAAAGGATCAACCGCTAAGTAGGAGTATCGTCCTAGCTGATCGTGTTGCTGAGCGCTGTCGAAGAAAACCGTATGGGGCAAACCGGCTAGTTTCTTCAAGTACTCGATAGAATCTGCTTCATGCAACTCCACGACCAATGGTGGCTGGCACTGGGTGGCTTGAGTCTCGTTAATGGTCGTTAAATTTCGCAAACGGCAGCCAAGATCAAGAGAGCGTTTGGTAGTTATTTGTTTATGCGGATCATGAGGGTGTTCCTCTCGAACCGACAAGTCTAATATTGAATAAGTTCCTTAGTAACTAAACTTTATTCTAATCATCATTTCCCAACTAATCAGGTGGCCAAGAGTGTGGTAGGGCAACATTCCCGCTATTGGGCCATCTATCCTACCGAGACTGAGTCTACCGCATGACGCCAAATGACCCTGCCCCTCAGACGCCGTCAGAAGTGGCTTCATTCTCGAAACCACGACGACGTATTGTTTTTCCCTGGCTACTACTCGCTAGTTTGGTGGCGCTACTTGTCTGGATAAATCGAGCTGATTTGGCGGGTGATGAGCAATTCGTCTTTACGACTTTTTCGATTATCGCTTCAGTAACCTTACTAGGCTTTTGGTACTTGTTGCGTGGACGTAGCTCGATTTGGCTTCGGTTAGCATTGGCGGCTACACCTTTTCTACTGGTCTTTGGGTTTGCTGCCCTCTTTGAATTTGAACATGATGGTGATGCACGAATTGTCGGGCTAACTTGGCAAGGGGGAGTGAACCCCGACCAATTACTCG
>CAYGQU010000399.1:0-3278 GCA_964352045.1 uncultured Planctomycetaceae bacterium | reverse complement strand
TTGGACTTTTCGTTTGAGCGATTCGGCCCGTTCCTGGAAGTCAGCCAGGCGCTGGAGGATGAGCTCTAGAGCACCACCCGCTTCACCCGCTTTGATCATGTTCACATAGAGTCGATTAAAGCACTTGGGGCTCTTCGACATTGCTTCGCTAAGGGTCGAACCCGCTTCGATTTCTTCGCAAGTATCTTCGAGTGAATACTTGAGCCGACCTGGTTTTGACTGTTCGGCCAGAATCCTAAGGCTACGCAAGATCGGCAAGCCCGCATCTTGTAGAATCGAAAGTTGGCGCGTGAAAGCGGTAAGATCTTTTGACTTGACGCCACCAAAAACAAGCCCACGATTTTTCTTTGCTGGCCCCGATGCCTCGGCCTTTTTGCGTTGCTTCTTGACGTTGATCTTCGTCACGAAGTAGCCCATTTGGCGTATCGTTGCCTGAGCTTCTTCTTCACTTGGCGCATCGATCACGTCCTTGATCTCAGCGCCTGTGGCGTCCATCGCTACGAATTGAAATGTTGGCATAATATTGTTTCCTTCGGAAACAGTCTGTCAACCGGTTCGGCTGACAGCGATCAACGTGGGGCAAACGGGGTTAATCGAAATAGTTGGAGGATATCAGTTGGTTATGAACGATTGGTAAATAAAAGTATGTAAATAAGCTTGTCCATAAATGGGGTTAGGCTTCGAGCACGGTTTCGCGAATGACTTCGTCAGGCGTTGTCGTCCCTTCGTAGGCAGCCGTCATGCCAGCTGAACGAAGGGTACGCATTCCTTCTTTTTCGGCAGCGTTACGCAACTCTTCAGTTTGGCAGTTCTGCATGATTAAGTCACGCAAGTTGTCGGACATGACCATCAATTCAAAGAGCCCGACCCGTCCTTTGTAGCCCGTATTGTTACAAAGCTCACAGCCTGCGCCACGATAGAACTTTTTACCTTTCAGGTCCTCAGCAGTGAGCTCCAAGTCGTCGAGGATTTCTTGACCTGGGGTGTAATCTTCTTTGCAATTGGTGCAAATCCTACGAACAAGCCGTTGGGCCAAAATGGCTTCGACTGTCGCGGTGATCAAGAAGGTCGGAACCCCCATGTCCTTGAGGCGGGTAATTGTGCTCGGTGCGTCGTTTGTGTGCAATGTGCTAAACACCAAGTGACCAGTGAGCGATGCCTGCACCGCTATCTCGGCTGTTTCTAAGTCGCGAATCTCGCCTACAAGAATCTTATCAGGGTCCTGCCGAAGAATCGCTCGCAAGCATTGCGCAAACGTGTTGCCAATCGAAGCGTCGATCGGAACCTGCACAATACCATCGATGTCGTATTCGACAGGATCCTCGGTTGTGATGATCTTGTCTTCAATCACATTGAGTTCGCTCAATGCCGAATAGAGTGTCGTGGTCTTCCCTGAACCGGTTGGGCCCGTGACCAATACGATACCGTTAGGCTTGATAATTGCGCTACGGAAATCTTTGGTTGTCTTTTCGTCGAGCCCAACATTAGCGAGACTGAGGTTCACGACCGACCGGTCGAGCACCCGCATAACAACACTTTCTCCAAAGATCGTTGGCAGCACACTGACTCGCAAGTCAACAGGGTGCCCCCCAACCGATAGCTCGATACGACCATCCTGGGGCATGCGTCGTTCGGCAATGTCGAGATTGGCCATCACTTTGATTCGCGTTGTAATCGCAAATGCTAAGTGACGTGGCGGAGGAACCATCTCATAGAGCACACCATCGGCTTTGATTCGAATGCGGAACTCATCTTCAAATGGTTCAAAGTGCAGGTCGCTTGCATGGTCCTTAATCGCCAGCAATAGAACCATGTTAAGTAGTTTACGCACTGGGGCACTATCAGCCAGCGCTTCGACACTGGTTAGATCTATAGGGCCTTCCGCAGCAAGCGCAGCAGCGGCAGCAGCCAACTCGGTATCATCCTCTAACGCTTCAACAATCGACTCAACACTTTCAGTGTTCTCACCGTAGTACCGTTCCAGCGCGGCATTGATGCTGGATTCACTAGCGACAAGGATCTTTATGTTGAAACCGAGGAACGTGCGGAGTTCATCCTGCGTGCTAATGTTGTGCGGATCGCACATGGCAATTGAAAGCGTGTCGTCCTCAAAGGCGATCGGAATCACCCGATACATTTGAGCCATGGGCTCGGTCATCATCGCAATGACTTTTTTGTCGATCCCCACTTCGTGTGGCGACACAATAGGGAGCATCATTTGCTCAGCCACCGCTTGCGTGAGCTTCTCCTCGTCGATAAGGCCCATATCCATAGCGACACGCCCGATCAACTGACCCGGGTGTTGCTTCTGTTCGTCGACAAGCAGATCAAGCTGCTCATCGTCGATGAAGCCCATGTCAACCATGATTTGTCCGATACGACGCATTGCCATGGTAGCGAGGAATCCTAATTAAGAGGTTACTGAGTCGTTAAAGGGATATTTGAATTTTGGTGAATCTAAACGGATTTAAACAAGGATGAGATAACTCGCCATTAGTCTTCATCGTCTTCCGATTCCATATGCTTATCGGCTTCGATCATTCGCACCGCTAAATCCTCGGGGCTGTTGCATTTACCCAAGGCATCTTCGCGTGTGACCAATCCGTTGATGTAATGCTCAAGAATGTGATCATCGAGCAATTGCATCCCCTGCTTCGCACCAGTCTGAATCGAGGAGGTAATCCGGAAAATCTTATTCTCGCGAATTAGGTTAGCAATACCCGGTGTTACGACCAAGGTTTCAAAAGCGGCCACCCGACCACCACCAACCTTCTTCAAAAGCTGCTGTGACAAGATACCGATAATCGACGATGCAAGCTGCGTACGAATTTGATCCTGCTGGTGTGTTGGGAACACGTCGATAATTCGGTTGATCGTGCCTGCTGCACTACTGGTATGGAGCGTACCAAACACAATGTGCCCCGTTTCTGCCGCCGTAATCGCCGCTTCAATCGTCTCAAGGTCTCGCATTTCGCCAACCAGAATCACGTCGGGGTCTTGTCGTAATGCTCGTCGAATTGCCTCGGCAAACGAAGTAACGTCGGTACCAACCTCACGTTGGTTGATCGTCGATTTCTTGTGGTTATGCTGGAATTCGATCGGGTCCTCGATCGTTATGATGTGATGATCGACGTTTTCGTTCAGATAATCAACCATCGCCGCAAGCGATGTCGATTTACCCGAACCAGTCGGACCAGTCACCAATACCAAACCACGAGGTCTGGTAATTAATTTCTTGAAAATCTCGGGGACTTTCAATTGCTCCATCGTGTAGAGAT
>CAYGQU010000398.1:1251-3295 GCA_964352045.1 uncultured Planctomycetaceae bacterium | reverse complement strand
GACACTCTTGAATTCTTCCTTGTCACGGAGGTTCTTGCTCTTGCTGAGCATTTCCAACCGCCTTGGATAATCGTTCTTCGAGTCGTGACCAATTGTCTTGACTACCAACGCGTTCAACAATAGCGTTCCAGCCTAGTGCAATTGGATGAGTCCCTTTTAAAGGCTTGAGTTTGAGCTGATCTAGCGATTCGCGATGCGATATCTCGTGGAGTTGAAATTCAACAACGGAATTCAATCGCACGGTCTGAACAACCACGGTTGCCCCGACAAGCAATACTAAAAAAGGAACGCAAACAGCAATGGGAACAAGTAGTTCCCATCTTTGATGCAAACTCAGAGCAATTGTCGTCGCTAGGCAAAAAAGAAGGCCCAGAAGGCCAAACATGACATACTGTCCAACCAAGCGGCGCTTTAACGATATTGCTTTAGAATTGCCGAACATGATCTTCTCATTTCACATAACTCAACTGCTGCTTACACCGATTTCAATGCCAGGTAATTCGCTTACGATTTTAACAACGTCTCGCGGACTGAATGGTTTGTAGATGATTTTTGCAAGTTGGTAAGTGTTGGTTAACTCGACCGTATCAAGCTCAAGGCCTTTTGCAGAGCAGAGGATGATCGGCGTTTCTTCGTTTGGCGAGCCAGCGCGTGCCGCTTGGATTACTTCTTCGCCCGTTGCGCCTGGCATCTGGTAGTCGGTGATAATAGCGTCAAATTTTTCTGCCTGTAGTTTGGTGATTGCAAGTCTTCCGTTCGTTGCAACCTCGACCTGAAAGCCTGCTTTACTCAAAGTAAATTGAAGGACCCCAGCGGCTGCTGGGTTGTCTTCAGCAATCAGAAGGCGTTGGCTATTTTGGCTCATCGGGTGGTTATCCTAGGTAGAAATTTTCTATGCCAACAAGCTTCTTACTAGCAAAATCACCGTCTCACCAAGCAAACATCGCAGCGTCGTTGACCCGAATTTCACCCGTGGTTTCGTTGTAAATCCAACCTTGCGTACCTGCTGGTGCGCTAATGGGATCATCCGTTGATGCAGCCACGTTAGCATTTTGATTTGATCCACCTTGCACCACAGGAAACGGACCTTGCAGGAAAGGTATTAATTCCGTGTCGATATCCGCTCCATCAGGGTAGGCTGCGTTTGTAGCACGATAAAGTTCTAGAGCATTCCGAAGCACAACGAGTGAATGGCGTGTCGAGTTGTCTCGAGCATCGTTGGCGGTATCAAACAATTTAGGTGCTGCTGCTGCTGCTATGATGCCCAATACAAGGACAACGATAACGAGTTCAACAAGCGTAAATGCTTTGCGTTGTGTGGAACGAATCGAGGTTTTCATTTTCTTATGCCCTAAATATTTCTAGGTTTATGTGTCTCTTAAACTGCTGGTTTTTGTGTACCAAATGTGCTGACTCTCTATCGGCACACCCAATGGTCCTTTCTCCAAGACCAAACAAACTTAGGTCGAAATTATGGCCATGAATTATTTTCAAGCAAGAATCCCAAAATTTGCGTCCTAGACTTAATCAAACCGCTCGATTTAAGAGCGGGATTGAGGCTTCATGACGAGGTTTAAGGTGGAATTCGACGATATAATACCTACTGAATATCAAGAAACGCTCAGTCTGCTCGAAGATATTTTCGATTTAGACCTAGCCATTTATCACGGCAAGAAAACCTGGTCTGCTTGTCAGGAAGGCATGTCGATAGAACCGTTACATCTTGAATTCTTGAATCAAGAGTACGATCCCTTCTTACCCGCTTGCACGGTAAATAATGCAGACGGGCAGTTGGTTGCCCTCTCGATTCCCTGCGAAGAGAAACAAGTCGTTGCGATAGCGAGTTTCGACAAGAACTCCCTGAACGTTACCAAAAAGTTCGCCAAAACAGCCGAAGCATTGCTCAGCCAAACAATGCAATCGACTCAGACAACCGCGCTCTGCGAAGAATTGTCATGTCTGATGGAAGAAACGACTTGGCTTCGGAACATTTCGCAATACGTCCGCATGTGCGATGTCAGTAAAAAATCGGACAACATTGTCC
>CAYGQU010000398.1:304-1241 GCA_964352045.1 uncultured Planctomycetaceae bacterium | reverse complement strand
GTCCAAAGCATGCTCCCTCGGCTGCAAGAGATGGTGAAGTCGCGCTCGATCGGCTTTATTTCAGGCTCACAAAGTGGCCTGCATGACACCTGGCTCGGGGAGCCGTGCAGTTTTGATTTGAACCACTTGATTGAAGTTCATTCAAAGAAGGCATTAAAACAGCCGATTGTCGTCAATAATTTTAGCTTCGGAAAAGAGTTCGGATTCCCCCGTTCCTATCTGTTGGTTCATGTTGGCACGCCGGAAGAGCATTACGGCTGGATCGTTGCCTGTGAACGGCATGACCAACACTCGCTGCTAGAAAATGAAGGATTCTCAACAACGGGCGTGCTCGAATTTGGAACGGGTGAAGCGGGCCTCGTTCAAGCTGCGGCTGATTTGCTAAGTACGCATGCAAGAAATAACGACCTGTACGATGCACGAGAGCAACTTCTTTTTGGCGTGATCCGTGCTATGAGTGATGCCGTCGATGCCCGCGATCCCTACACCAAAGGGCATAGCGATCGCGTAGCTAGCTATTCCAAAGCAATTGCTGAAGAGATGGGATTCGATCCAGAATTTTGTGAACGCATCCATCTTACCGGACTGCTTCATGATATTGGTAAGATCGGAATCCCTGATCAGGTTTTGAATAAACAAGGTAAGCTGTCCGACGAAGAGTACGCTATTATTAAAAAGCACCCGCAGATTGGTTACAATATTCTCTCCCATCTCAAGGAACTCTCGTTTGTTCTGCCTGGTGTTTTGCATCATCATGAACGAGCTGACGGACGGGGTTATCCGCATGGTTTAACGGCAGAGCAAAACAGCATCGACGCAAATATCATTGCCGTTGCCGACGCGTTTGATGCGATGACCAGCACGCGTTCGTACCGCCCAGGTATGCCGCTTGAAAAAGCAAAAAGAATTATCGAAGAAGAAATCGGCACTCAATTCG
>CAYGQU010000398.1:0-294 GCA_964352045.1 uncultured Planctomycetaceae bacterium | reverse complement strand
GCTGCAGCGTTCTTGAAAGCTTGGCCCGTGATCGAACAGATTTCAGGGGCCGATTCACAAAGATGCCAAACCCACCGTGAGGCATCGGAAATGTTGCTCGCCGAAGTAACCGACACCGTTTCGACGCTAATGCTTGCCGAGCATGATGCGTAAAGGCATCATCCGATGCGATTTATCGCCATAAAGATAGACAGGCAACCGGCGGCGTTAATCCGGCTAAGTCGCTTATTTCTTAGGGTTTACGAAGAGATTGATTCTTCGTAAACCCTAAGAAATAAGCGACTTAGCCGGATT
>CAYGQU010000397.1:1140-3300 GCA_964352045.1 uncultured Planctomycetaceae bacterium | reverse complement strand
TCATTGCCATTTGTTGGATCAAGGGGGTGGCTCCGGCGAAGAGGACTCCTTGCGGGTCTTCTTTTGAGAGGCCAAGCCGACGTGCGAGGGGGCCAAGCGTGAGGCCATAGACGCTTACTGTGCCTACAATCACTAGAAAGGTTGTCATGACGAGACGATTGCCCTCTTCTTCGAGAGCAGTGCCGGTGAGACCAATGGCAAATAACGAGGCAACCGCGGCTGCGACAATCCCGCGCGGGTGAATCCAAGCGAGCAGCAACCGTTCGTTCCGCGAGAGTTCGCTTCCGACCGTGGCGGCAAACGTAGCGAGGGGGCGTATAACCAAGATCATCGCAGCGACGAATGCCAAGCCACCCCAACCAACCTGATTAATCTGCTCTTGGCCAATCGAAATACGCGATGAAAGGATGATGAACAGGATCGAAATCAAGAGAACGCGGAGGTTTTCTTTGAATTCGATCACATGCTTGACGGTCGTTCGGCCTTGGTTGGCAAGCAAAAGGCCTAGCACCGTCACAGCAACAAGACCCGATTCCTCTTGTAAATAGTTTGAAGTAGCAAAGACTAAAATGACAATCGCCAACACTACTGGGTTTTGTAAATAATCAGGAACCAAATAGCGACTGAAGAGTTGAACAACGATCCATGCAGTTGTGCCACCAAGCACTAAGCCAATCGCCGCCGTCTTGGCCAGTATCCAAGCAGAACCGGCAGCTAGGCCTTCGGCACCAACGCCGTGGGCAACGACTTCAAACACCAAAGCCGCAAGGACCGCACCGATAGGGTCGTTGACGATGCCTTCCCACTTCATAACCGAAGCGATTCGTCCGGTCGGTCGAACTTGGCGAAGAATTGGTAAAATAACGGTTGGCCCACTTACTGTGAGTAGCGCACCAAGCAGCGTCGCCATGGGCCAGCTAAAGTCCATGAGCCAATGGGCGGCAAAGGCGGTGCAGACCCAAGTGACGAGGAGGCCAATTGTGACGAGCCGCAGAATAACGCGACCTGTTTCCTTAATTTCTTTGAAATGAAGGCTAAGCCCCCCTTCAAACAGAATGACCCCTACCGCGAGTGAAACGACAGGCAACAAGCCTGCTTCGCCTAGATAGGCTTCCGGTGGCCCGACCTGGAGGCCTAGCAAAAATCCAAACCCAAGCAGTAGAACAATAGCAGGGAGCTTAAAACGCCACGCTAGCCATTGGGCAAAAACGCCAAGCCCCAGGACCGCTGCAAGGTAGATTGGCGTTCTTTCATCCATCGCGATTTTGTTAGCTTAAAGGTCTTAGTAGTTCGTAAATTGCAGGCAATCGGCCTTGCTTGGGCAATTCCGATTGTGAGCTTATCGAGTTCACAGCATAGCAGCCTAGTGAGAACCCTACCCTAGCAACCATAGTCGTAAACAACGTTTGGTCGCTAAATTCAGCACCGACAGGAATTCGGGAGTCAGTATAATCGGTATTTCCGCTATCCTGGGCGAATTAGTCCAATTTGGGCCTGATCTCCGCAGACGCCTAAGTTGCCCCCTTTAACAGTCGCAAATATACTGTTCCTATCGAGGCAGCGACTTGTTAGTCGAACTGTTCCCCCTTGTTTTCACTCTTTGTTGGTTGTCGTTTCTATGTTGGTACGCCATTTCAAAGCTTTCATGCCAAAAGCTCCTATGCTAAACCTTGTTGCTTTTGGCACGAGTTTGCTTGCTGCATCAATGGTGGCTGCTCAAGCAATGCCGACTGGCGGGGCTAGTGGCGGGGTGGCCGAACCACGAGTTTTTGCACCTGGCGTTGAAACGTCGATTCCTAGTGACGTCAAGCCCGAAGAAACGACCAGTTTGCATCCGATGGTCGAAATCCGTACGCAAAAAGATCTTGATTGGGATCCTAAGCTTCAGACCAAAAGCCGAACGCTTTACAACGAAGCCGAGAGAGCTCGTTTTGAGCGAGATATTTGGTGCTTGGACTTTAGTTTTAAGCCACTCCGAATGATTCGCCTTGAAACGCCGGGTGAAATCAACCCACAGAAGCTCGTTTGGTACTTGGTTTACCATGTGAAAAACACTGGCAACGCGATCCACCCAATTGCCTCGGAGGTCGATGGCAAGTTTGGTGTTGAGTCGGTCTCCTCAGGGCCAATTCGCTTTTTGCGTCATGTTGTACTTCAAGG
>CAYGQU010000397.1:0-1130 GCA_964352045.1 uncultured Planctomycetaceae bacterium | reverse complement strand
ATGGATTTCTTTAGTATTTATGTCCGCGGTCTCTCGAACGCCTATCAATGGACCGACCCTCCCGGAGCCTTCAAGCCTGGTGATTTGCCCGGAAAAGGGCGAGAATTCGCTCGGAAGACGCTCCAGCTCAACTTTTGGCGTCCTGGCGACCGATTTATGCAGCACGAGTCGGAAGTAACTTACGGCGTGCCTGCTGGCAAAGCGTCTCTCTACGGTGTTGATGAGGGGGTTGATTATCGCTGGATTTATCGTTAATCTACGGGGCTAAGCAAGGCATTTTAAGGTGGGTAACTGCCCAAGAGATCGCCCTAGCTCGTACGATAATCGGAACTTTTATCGCATTTAGCGTGCGATAGGTGCCGATTCAGATAAATAGATGTTTCAACTAAAACACTGAGAGACGAGGATACTTAGCCATGGCACATAAAAAGGGACAAGGCTCAAGCCGCAACGGTCGCGACTCGAATGCCCAGCGCCGCGGCGTAAAGAAATTCGGTGGCGAACATGTCATTCCGGGTAATATCCTTATTCGGCAAGTAGGCAATAAGTGGCGTGCTGGCCGACACGTTGGCCAAGGTAAGGATTACACGCTCTTCGCTTTGGTAGAAGGGCATGTTGAATTTGACCAAGAAGGTCGGCGCATCAACATAGCACCCGCTGCCGTGGCTGAAGCTGTTTAAGCGATAGCTGTTGTAAGACAATAGGGATGTCTACCCAACTCGTAGGTAGCATCCCTTTTTTATGCGCCCACTAATTTTACGCGGTCACTATACAAATTATCGCTAACCGATTCTTCCGAATCAAAAGTAGATGCTTTCTTATGTTTGTCGATCGTGTTTCCGTAGAAGTTGAAGCTGGTTCAGGTGGCGATGGCTGCATGAGCTTTCGGCGTGAGAAGTACATACCGCGTGGTGGTCCCGATGGAGGTGACGGCGGACATGGTGGTAGCGTTATTGTGATAGCTGAAAGTGGCGTTGATAGTCTTTCGTCACTGATACATAAAAAGCATTGGCGCGCACGCGGGGGGGTCCCCGGCGGTAGTTCCAACTGCCATGGTGCTTGTGCTGACGATTTGATTATCAAAGTCCCTCCCGGCACGGTCGTGCGTGATGCCACCCATGACCTTGTAT
>CAYGQU010000396.1:0-3305 GCA_964352045.1 uncultured Planctomycetaceae bacterium | reverse complement strand
TGCCGATGCCATGCTCTCAGGTGGTTGTCACAGCATGATCCATCCTTTCGGCGTTACTGGCTTTAACCTCCTGACAGCACTCAGTGAGCGCAACGATGAACCGGAACGTGCCTCGCGACCGTTTGATCGCGACCGCGACGGTTTTGTCCTGGGTGAAGGGGCTTCGATGATCGTTCTTGAAGAGTACGAACACGCTAAAGCACGCGGTGCACACATCTATGGTGAATTGCTTGGCTACGGCGCCACGGCCGATGCGTTTCGCATTACTGATACCCATCCCGAAGGACGTGGTGCGACAAGCTGTCTAAAAATTGCGTTGAACGACGCTGGCGTGAATCCAGATCAGATTGGGTACGTTAACGCTCATGGGACGAGCACCAGCGTTAACGATCGGGTCGAATCACTTTCGCTCAAACAAGCGCTAGGCGACGTGGCTTACAAGATTCCTACCTCGAGCACGAAGAGCATGATGGGACACCTGATCGCTGCCGCCGGGGCAACGGAGCTAATCATTTGCCTTAAGGTGCTAGAGCAGGGCAAAGTCCCGCCGACGATCAACTACGAAAACGCCGATCCTGATTGCGATCTCGATTATGTACCCAACGAAGCCCGCGATCATGAGGCCAAGATCGCCTTGTCGAATAGCTTCGGATTTGGTGGCCAGAATGTTACTTTGATTGCGGGCAGCATCTAAAATGCCAATGCCCGCCGACTTGTCGGTTTACATACTGATGGGTGGCATGAGCAAGCGATTCGGTACCGATAAGGCATCGTACCCAATCAACGGCAAACCATGGGTAATTGATACGGGTGAGCGACTTGCCCTTAAGAGCAAGCTCAGGCTCGTGGGATGTGAAAGACCAACACCCATCGAGCTTGCTGCGATCCCTTTCATTCAAGATGCCGAACCGGCAGTGGGGGTTCTTTCTGGTGTGGTCGCTGCCTTAAGACATTGTCGCGAAGCAGAAGGAGACCGACTGCTCGTGCTTGCTTCGTGCGATTTGGTGCGACCCCTTTTCGCATGGTTAACGCCATTAATCGAAGCCCACCGGCAAGATTCGAGGCTAGAAGTTGCTGCCTTCTTCGCTGCCGAGCGCTGGCAACCCTTTCCGTCGGTCGTTCATACCCGCTGGCTACCGCGACTAGAATCGCATCTTGCTTCACCCGATGACCATTCGCTGCAATCCCTCTTCCGACAATCGAATGGCAGAGCTGTGCCGTGGCAGGATCAGCCCTGGAATGGCTCCATAAATGGGCCGCCTCAGGCCAATACGCCTGAAGAACTTCAACGTTTGCTAAGCATCTAAAACTTGGCCAAACGCGATGTCATGGCCATCGAGGTCTTGAATGCCAAACTCAAGGCCACCGTAAGGTTTTTCGTGTAGCTTGTAGTCGATCTTTGCTCCACGGTTAATTAGCTCTTCGTACCAAGCCTTGGCATCGTCGACCCAAAAGTATTGGTCCCACATGCTATCCACCTTCGTCCAATTCGGCTGGATATCTTTCGCGTCGTTTGCTTTGGCAAGCATCAGATGAAAACCATCGCGACAAAGAATACAAAAGTTCGTTGGATTGCCATAAAACTCAGGCTCTTGGAAACCAACTTTGTCGATAAAGTACTCTGCCGATTTGCTGACGTTAGCAACAAGAAGAATCGGGGCACTACCGGTGATTTTCATTTTGCATTCCATTTGCCGAGATGTGTCGACTATAGACTAGATTTTTAGGATAAGAAAACGGCAACTCACAGAGGTCTCAGTCAACCAAACTATTCGCCATGCTTGTTGTGTTGCGGTGGTTCTTTTTCTTTGTGCCATTCGTGACTTTGTGTTCATTTAAGCCCATACCAATGCCAGTTGATACGTTACCAACGCCACAACATACGCCAGCACGCTCATATAGACCAACTGAAAAATCGGCCAGCGCCAGGTGCCCGTTTCGCTTTTCGTTACCGCTTGGGTCGGTAAGCACTGCATTGCTAGGACGTAGAAGACGAGCAAGCTCAAACAAGTTGCCGTTGTGAAGACAGGCAAACCTTCGGCATCAGTCGCATTGTCGAGAGCGGCCATCAAAGTCGTTTCATCTCCCTCATCCCCCAAGCCATAAAGGATCGACAACGTTGAAACAATCACTTCTCTTGCAGCAAACGATGTAACCACACCGACGGTCATCTTCCAATCAAAACCGAGCGGAGCGAAAACAGGCTGCACCGTTCGACCCAAGCGGCCAGCAAACGATCGTTCGAGCTGTAAGGTCGCGAGCCGGGCGTCGGCAAGCTCTGGCTCCATTGAAGCAAGCTCAGCTTGCGTTGTCGGTGGCAAGTCGGTCAGTTCGGTCTTGGGGTAAGTTGCCAGCACCCAGAGCACGAGCGAAATCACCAAGATCGTCGTCCCCGCGGTTTGGATAAACATCCATGCTCGACTCAACATCTCCAGCAATGCAGCACGCAAGGAAGGAACACGATAGTTGGGTAGTTCGATCACCATCGGTCGGCTTTCGCCGGGCAAGATGGTTTTTTTGAGTACGAACGCAGCAGCCAGGGCAGCGATGATTCCTAAAGCATAAGCCCCAGCAAACAAGAGCGAAGCAGCGACCGGGTTCTTTGGAAAGAGTAGCCCGACGACCATCACATACACGGGCACGCGGGCCGAACAGCTTAATAGTGGTGCAACCAATATCGTCGCCAATCGGTCACGTCGGTTATCGATAACGCGCGTTGCCATGATGGCCGGAATCGCGCAGGCATGAGCCGACAGCATCGGCACAAATGCCTGTCCAGGTAGCCCGACACATTGCATCAGCCGATCCATCACAAGCGCAGCCCGAGACAAATAGCCTGACGCTTCAAGCAGTGCCAGCAGGAAAAACAGCAGGCAAATCTGTGGTAAGAAAACAAGCATTCCGCCAACGCCACCAATCACGCCATCTACCAACAAGCTCTGCAAATCCCCTTCCGGAATCCATCTCCCAACCGTTTCGCCAGCCCATCCAAAAAGTCCGTCGATCAAGTCCATTGGCAACGAGGCAAATGAGAAGATCGTCATGAACATGCCGAACATAACCGCTGCAAAAGCAACGATTCCACCTATCGGGTGCGTTAGGACGCTGTCGAGTGCGTCGGTCACTCGGCTTGGGGCCTCGAGATTACCGACTAGCGAATCCTCGCGAACCGATTTGGCCCAATCGAATCGCGATGCGTAGCTACAACCGCGGCAGCTGGCACAAGCAGCTGCCGCTTCGTCGAGCTGGGGCAAAAGCTGTTCAGCTGCTACGGTACGAATCGATTCGATTAAGTCGGGTACGCC
>CAYGQU010000395.1:0-3310 GCA_964352045.1 uncultured Planctomycetaceae bacterium | reverse complement strand
GTATTTTTCTTGCGGTGAAAAATCATTGATGTCTACCGTAATCACTTGCAGGTTTTCCAACCCGCGTGTTTTCGCTTGCTGTTCGATGTATTTTCGTTCGCTCGAAGAGATTGACATCGCAGTAATCTGGCTTTGCGGAAATTTTTCGGCCATCCACAGGGTTAACGAACCCCAGCCACAGCCTAATTCGAGAATCCGATCGCCATTGGATATCTCAGCTCGTTCGCAAGTCAGTCGAAGCATTGCTTCCTCTGAATCGGCAAGCGAATCGACTCCTGGGGGCCAATAGCCGCTGCTATACTTTAGCCGTGGTCCCAAACAGTGTTGGTAGAAAACCGAGGGTACCTCATAGTGCTGTTCGTTAGCTGCCGCCGTCTCTTCGGCTAGTTGATTCAGCCGACGCATTTTTTTGGCAAAGCCGGCTGCGATTTGGTCGGGTGTTTTATCCTTGTTTTCGGTGGCCGCTGATTCGTGGCGATTCTGTAGCAACTGTCGAATCCCAAAACGGATTAAACTATCAGGCAGCCAACGTCGTTCGGCAAAAGAGTTAAGATTCATGGATGGTTGCTTACGACTTGGTGAAAATGATTTGCGAAACGCCAATGCGTCGTTCAAGAAAACCGGCCATACAATAACTGAGGTAATAATCCCAAAGCCTGATGAATCGGTCATCGAATCCGAGGGGGCGAATGTTTTCAATTTGTTCAAAAAATTGGGTCCGCCAAATCGAAAGGGTCTTGGCATAATCGAACCCAAAATCAAGCATGTCGGTTATGACCAAGCTTGTTTCATCGCCGATCGCTTTGCTAATTGAACCAATTGAAGGTAATGCACCGCCCGGAAAAATATGCTTCTGCATGAAGTCAACTGATTTACGATAAGCGTCGTAACGCTGGTCGGGAATCAGTATCGCTTGAAGCCCCAACTTGCCTCCTGGCTTGAGCCGATCGCAACAGGTTCGGAAGTAGGTGGGTAAAAACTCGTGACCTACCGCTTCGATCATTTCAATCGAAACCACTTTATCAAAATCGCCCGTTAACAGTCGATAATCACTTTCTAACAGTGTGATGCGGTCACCTATACCAGCTTCAGAAAAACGCTCGGCAGCAAAATCGTGCTGTTGTTTTGAAATGGTGGTTGTCGTAACCTGGCAGCCATAGTTTTGGGCAGCATAGAGAGCAAATCCTCCCCAACCGGTACCAATTTCAAGCACATGGTCCGTGGGGCCAATCTCCAATTTCTGGCAAAGTCGATCGTATTTATGATGCGAAGCCTCGGCGAGCGAAGCGTTCGGTTCGGGCCAAAGTGCCGATGAGTAGGTCATCGTTTCATCAAGCCAAAGCCGGTAGAAATCGTTGCTCAGGTCGTAATGGGCCGCAATATTTCGGCGACTGCCGACCAGTGTATTCCGATGACCAAAGGTTTGCAGACGTTGCCAAAGGGTTGCAAGGAAACCTGTCGATTGATTCAATCGCTTTGCAAGCGATAAATTATTAGCAAAGACGCGTAAAAGATCTGGAAGATCATCGGCTGACCAATCGTTGTCGAGATAGGACTCTCCTGCCGAGACGCCTCCACCGAAAATCACTCGGCGATAAAAGCGAGGATTGGAAACACGAAGCGTTGCGACAGGGTTACCTGTGCCCATGCCACAACGAACTGTTCCCATTGCATCAATCAATTCGATCGAATTCCCTCGAAGTTTACGCAATTGCTGGACAACTTGATTGCGAAAAAATCGATCTCTTCCGTTAACAGGTTGCAAAGGGGTTTCTGATCGAGTAACGCCAGACGTACTAGACGTTCGTTGAGCCTGCGCTTCGACAGGTTTAGTTTCGTTTGTCATTGATTATTGATTCGGACGCAACTTGTTAGGATGGGGGAAGAATCGAGTTCGTTTCCGCCAAAGACGATAGGCTTGATAATAAATCGCTCCGAGCAAACTTGCTGACACGATCGGTTTGCGAATAGCATTCAGTGCTAAAGCACTCGATGTCATCGGCTTTCGTTCGAGCCGAAGAGCGGTTGCCAATTGGCACACCTCTCCCTCGAAACAATTAAGAGAGACCGACAGCTGCTCTGCTGGTTCGGTCAAACGCCACCGGTACTCAAGATTCATAGGCAAGAAGGGCGAGACATGATGTGACTTTGAATGTCGAAAACTGAGCGCAGGTGGTTGTTTGGTTTCGTCGGGAAGAGGTGAAGCATCGAGCAGATAGTCGTGTCGCTCGCCCCATGGAGTGTTTGTTACCTCGGCCAATATCGCAGTCACGCGCTCACCTTGAGCATCAAAGCAGTAATACAAACTCAAGGGGCAGAAATAAAAACCGAAACAACTTGGTTGTGTCAACAAACAAATGGGGCCTTCATCTAATTCAATTCCCCCGTCAGCCACACGTTGGCGAACCGAAGCGATCAGCGATTGGGCATGTCCCTCGAAATGATCTTCTTCGCGAAAGCTAATAGGGCCGTAAACGCTTTTTGAAAGCAACCGAGTCTCTTTTACTGTCTTGTCTATTTCCTGCAGATTGAGGTACAGCCACTGCAACCAGTAACCAAAGCGATGCTGGTGGGGGCTTTTGCGATGATGCAACACTCTGCCGTAATACAAACAACTATCGGTAGGTTCAAGGTTTGATAGGTTCATCGAACGACCTCGGGCTGCTGGAAGACCGAAGCACGGTTGGATGAGAAACGACCAGTGTAGAGATTGTCGAGCGAAAGATCAAAACAGCTTGCTACTGCCAGACCACTGCGGACCCCATCCTCATGAAAACCGTAACCACTGTAAGCCCCTGCATAATAAGTTTGACGGTGGCCTTGCATGCTTGGCAACTTCTTTTGTGCTTCGAGGGAAGCCCGTGTGTAGCAAGGATGGGCATAATTCATTCGACGCAACACCTGCTCTTCGGGGATCGGTTCAGCAGGGTTAAGCGTAACAAAAACAGGTTGAGGTGACGAGAAGTTTTGCAGCCGATTCAGATAGTAGGTTACCTCAACCGGTGCACGTTGATTGGAAGTGGGGGTATTTCGAGTCCGATAATTCCAACTGGCCCAAGCGCGTCGTCGGCGTGGCATGACCGACACATCAGTATGCACAATGGCTTCATTGGTTTGATAGGGAAACGCCGAGAGCAAATCACGTTCGGCAGTATCCGCATCGGACAGTATCCGCAAACTTTGGTCAGCATGGCATGCAAGAACAACCCGATCGAAGGATTCTGTTGCAGAACCGTTGAAAGACAATTCAACTTGGCTGTTGACGCGACGAATGCTTTTAACCGGAGTTGCAAGCCTTATAGAATTTTGC
>CAYGQU010000394.1:0-3311 GCA_964352045.1 uncultured Planctomycetaceae bacterium | reverse complement strand
TTTTCTTCGGCTTGGCGGAGCATAGAGTTGGCATTTGAAATTAGCTAGTTTTTCAGAGTTATTTTGCATTTCTTGTTTAATGAGCAGTCGTCCGGAATCGGTAATTTCAGTTCGGATCATCAGACGAATATCCCCCATGCCGACATGAATTTTTCTCCAAACCGAAAATTCGTAATCGTGATCGGCTTCTACTTTGAAGTCGATACGAACGATCTGTTCACCATAATTGGCTTCAACTAGGCTCGTAGCGAAGGGAGAACTACCTATGGCACCTGCCGCCAAGTTGAGGGGAAGAATTTCAGGCTCAATTGACCAGCTATGATTTGATTTTTCCCTACCGCGAAAGTCGTAGCTTCCTGCCTCGGGAACGAATAGGCTTGCGACCCCGCCAACCCCTTGTTTGAAGGTGTTGCGATAGATGATTTTATTGGGATGCGGTACGCCAAAGATACTGGGAATGCGATTCTGTTCAAACCGGGTGTGCATTCTCCAACGAGCAATTTCTTCGCTTAGGCCGATAACAAAGCGTGGCATGCGATCAACGGGGATGGATTGTTTTTTACCAATCAAGGTAGGAGCCTCGGTCTTTCCCCAGATGTCAATGAGCTGGATCTTATCGCCAAGATAGAGTGTTTCGGTAGTGGTGTGCTGATTCCAAAGCACCATGACGACTTTGCCGTCGGAGCGTTTAAATATCCAATTACTACTACCATTTGGGAGAACCTGCTGGCCGATGTAGGTTGCACCACTTAACAGCTGGGCACAAGTTCGCCAAGGAAGCAATAACTCGCCAGGCGTACCATCGTGATTCATAACACCACATTGGTTTGCTTCCGGATCGGCTTCACCCGAGAATGGATTTGAAATGAAAATTCCTTCGGCTCCATGGACTTTTGCCACGATGATTTGCTCGACGAAATCACGAACCCGTAGCTGATGTCGTTCTCCATCGGAAGCGTTGGGATCGACGTTATCATTCGGCTCAACCAATACCCATTGATAGGCTGTACTAGGGGGGAGTTGCTGCATCCAGTCGTCGAGCTGTTCGGAATTGAGATTTTCTTTTGCCGAGAGTTGCTCGAAGTCCCAAGGGGTATGTTTATCCCAGGCTTTTAGGTATTCCCATCTCCAACCTAAACCAAAGCGTATATCTTGCCCAAAGCGAAACAATTGGCTGCGGATATCTTTGATTCGCTCAATTAGATTGCCGGAGCCTACGAAGCTTGTGTCATGGTCAAAACCTAGTTGCCACCATCGAACTTGGAGCGAGAGTTTAGTAATGACATGATCGAATAGAGGAACCCAATAGCTTGGATCGGTTGCTAATAATCCTTCAATGGGTGGAGGGGGGGCCCCGTTGAGTAGGCGTGATTCTAATTCGGTTGGATCGGCAAGGATGCCCACTAATTCGATATCGCGTGCCGAGAGTTGGCTAGCAAAATCAAGTAACTTTTCGCCTCGATCGCTATCTTCAACCGGATACCATATTGGTATCTTGGCATAGCTGATGCCAGTCAGTGGTAG
Source organism: uncultured Planctomycetaceae bacterium (assembly GCA_964352045.1). Classification (GTDB taxonomy): domain Bacteria; phylum Planctomycetota; class Planctomycetia; order Pirellulales; family Lacipirellulaceae; genus CAYGQU01. The sequence continues at coordinate 1,787 of CAYGQU010000394.1, read as the reverse complement.
CAATTCTTTCAAGATGTCATACGACAACGGTTGGTTTGGTTTTTTGAGCGACCACCCGAATTCGCCTTTGGCTTTTCCCAAATCATCTTGCTTAACGACGGCAATAGTAATCGCCGGATCGCTCATGATTTTGCCCGTTTCTGAGCTTCGCATTTCAACGCGTACGCGATAGAAGCCGTAGTCATTAATCGGAGGATGCCATTCTTTGGATCCTTCGTAACCAATTTCTTTGTTACCAAATCCATCGACGATGTCCGAAGCGTTTTTTCGCGTTTCGGAAATAATTTCGCCGTGGAGTTGTTGGACACCTTGGTCTCCGATTTTTCTATTGGTTGCATCGAGTAACTGAAAACGTATTTCTGGATTTTGATCTAGAATTCCCGAGAGTCGGCAGGTAACGACAACATCTTCGGGGTTGGTATAAACATTGAAGCGACTACCTGTGAAAACTTCGATACTTGGCTGCCGCCATAGGTGCATTTCGGCAAGCGAGACCTCGGCTCCTAAGTCACCACGATCGACTCGATCGAAATCAACTTGTATGATGACACGATCAATCTCAGATGACTTGGGTTGGATCGGACCGATTTCTAATTGGGTCCAACCATCGGATGAATTGCTTGAGGTGTCACCAATCGGAGGGGCTTCTTCGATTTGTCTTGGGACATCCTCACTGTCGAGGAAAACTAAGCGAACGATTGTCTTGCCGTGCGTCACCCCCTTTGTTTGTACGCGAAGCCCCATAATGTAACTAAACTTGGGCATCACATGGATTGGTGGGCTCGAGACACGCGCCGATGCTGCGTCGGGATAAATCGTTAATTTACGACGTTCGATCGATGAATCGTCCTCTTCGATATTAACGCGAACATAATTTGGCCGTGATACGTCGATCGTACGGGTCCACCGATCGGGCCAGTTATCGTAATTGATATCCCATTGTTCTTGGAAATTGCAGGACCAAACCTCAACCGAATCGCCGAGCATCAGGTTTTGATCTTTCGATTTTTGATCTACCTGTTCGGCGGGTTCCTTGCTATTAGTCGTAAGATTAGCAACTAAGGAATCCGTTGTTTGCGCATTTCCTTCATCACCACTGAGCGATAGTAGTGCTAAAAGTAAAAGGATTTGAAGCCGAAACAACATAATATCTAAGGTATTTATCGAGGAAGCAACTCGATGTCTATTGAATCAATCGAGTTGCATGTGAAGTTTTGAGAGATTGGGATCCTCTCTATTCGTAAGGACCTCAAAAATGTACGGTGCTTAGAGAGGCACATCGTTTTTCTCTGTTATCTCCAACCTATTTTGAAGCCCGCACAACCGTGATTACCTTCCCAATCGCTATTCAAACACGAACATTCGGCCAGCCACTACGCCAAGCCCTGCAAACCGCAGCCGAATTGGGAGCTGATGGTGTTGAGATTGATGTGCGGAATGAATTGCGAATAGCTGATTTTTCGGGAACCGCTTTGAGGCAATTCCGAAAATTACTAGATGATTACCGGCTGAGCGTTGCAGCGGTTTCGTTTCCAACCCGTCGCGGACTGCAAGACCCAACCGATCTGGAGCGTAGGATTCTTGCTATCGGAGATGCGATGCGATTTGCTTACCAAATCGGTGCCAAGGTGGTGTTGCATCGGGCTGATCGGTTGCCCCAAATAATGAGCGAAGCTTCAAGCGGGGAAACCGATCAGCAATCAAGCGAAGAAGCCCAGCATTGGATCGACTCGGCCACGCATTTGGCTCATCGCAGCGAACACTTTCGGCCAAGGATTCCCATAATT
>CAYGQU010000393.1:1253-3321 GCA_964352045.1 uncultured Planctomycetaceae bacterium | reverse complement strand
TGAGCTGTCTTTTACAGATATCGAATGAAGTGTCATATCCATTGAAACCAAGTATGTGGATTCGGTGTTAATATTTTCTGCTGAAATAAACCATAGTAGCTAGTCAAGTAGGTGCCTAGGCAAGTCGTTGGTCGAATTTGCCGTTTCTTGCTATTTCTTAACGTATCGCGAACGATAGACCGGGTCATCGTTAAGTCGGGTACGACGTTCAAAGTGAGTGCGAAAATCAAGATGGTGCTCGCTTGGTGGTTCGGGAACTTCGTGGGGTCCCTCTAGCGGTAAGTCATTCACTTGCAATTCTTCGATCAATTCGAGTGTCGAATCGAAGTATTCTTGCACGTCGGTCCAAAAATGAAGTTCGCCACCAATGCGAAGCGTTCTTCCCACATCGGTTAAGAAAGCTTCATTCAGAACGCGCCGCTTTCGGTGTCGCTTTTTCCACCAGGGGTCAGGAAAGTAAACATGCACGGCTTCAAGGCATTCATCAGGAAAAACTTCGCGAAAGACTCGCAACCCATCGCCACTCACAATGCAACCGTTAGCGGCTCCTTGCTTTTCCAAATGCGATGCAGCAAATCGAGCGTACTTATGGGCGATCTCAATTCCAAAAAAGTTGTGTTCTGGTTTGGCTGCCGTTGCTTGGCGGAGGAACAATCCTTTGCCGGTGCCCACCTCTACTTCTAACGGTTTGACTTCGCCAAAGAGTTTTTTTCCTCCGTCCCAGGGTTGTGGCAAATCGTCGAATTCAAACAACCGATTGGCTAAATCCAGATTCCGATGAATGTTTGGAACAATACGACGTGGCATGATGATGTATTAAATGAAGATTCGATTATAAGAGAAAAACGGATGCAAGGATCCGCTCTCGGCAGAAATCGGGGCACGGCGAAAATGGGGTTATTCGATCGAAAAGAGCTTCTCGCTCTCTTCTCGCCAACTTTTTTCGGGGGGTTCGGCACCGATCGTTAGCAAAGGCATGATGACCACTCCGGCTACGAATCCTCCGATATGGGCCCAAAAAGCGACCGACACCTCGACATCGGCTGGCGCCATTATACCATTCACTCCTGCCACGACTTGCATGATGAACCAAGCCCCAAGAACATAGTAAGAACGCAAATCAAGCAAGAGCGGAATTCCAATGAAAAGCAAGGTTTTCACTTTGGCATGGGGATAGGTAACCAAATAAGCCCCCAACACAGTTGCCACCGCGCCGCTTGCACCAATAACTGGCTGGGTGCTCATCGGATCGATGGCCCATTGCACTATCACGGCAATGATGCCGCCGAGCAAATAGAAACAAAGAAAGACGAACCGACCGAGCCGATCTTCAACATTGTCGCCAAAGACCCAAAGCATCCACATGTTGGAGATAAGGTGGAATAAACCACCATGCAAAAACATCATCGTTACGAGCGTAGGGTAAACCCGCTCAGGTTCGGTCGAAAGCTTTGCATTGAGTCGCAGCTTTTGCCCCTCCGCTTCAAAGGGCTTGTCGATCAAAACCGGTTGTTGTTCGCCGACACGAGTAAGCCGTTGCGGTACAAATCCCCACTCGTAAACAGTACGAACGTAGCCTTCGTTTCCCTCATCAATCGAATAAAAGAAGATGCCGACATTCGCCAGGATCAATAGCAACGTCATCCACGGAAACCGTGAGTGCGGGTTGCGATCAAAAAGGGGGAAAAGCATAGTGCTGTAGACAATAGTGCTGTAGACAGTGGTCTGGCGAAAGGCAATTCGGGAACCGTAATAGCATCGACATGCTAATCACAATGCTACCATGCTAACCGCGAAAGGGGCCCAACTGCTAGCGTCTTTTGCCACTACTTTTTATGCCCAGCCAACCAAGAAATTCGCATCGAGGTGATTCACCATCAAGCTATTTGCTGCCATAGAGGCGTCACAATTCAGCGTGCTTGGGCTTCGCGTAAAGCGTCCACAGGGATCGGAATCCCCCGTAGCTGCCCTTCGCAAACGAGGTTTTCACCCACAAAGCACTGGAATCGGCACCGAATCATCGCATTACGGCGAACCTGAAGCTTTTGGGCTACTACGACAAGACGAT
>CAYGQU010000393.1:0-1243 GCA_964352045.1 uncultured Planctomycetaceae bacterium | reverse complement strand
AAGACGATCTCCCGGAACGACCGTCCCACGGAATTTCACTTCGTCGAGGCCTCCGAAACCAAGCATTTCACAACCTAGCAGGTCGTTATGGATGACAAAGTACGAGCAGATTTGAGCTGCCGCTTCGCACATGATTACGCCAGGCATGAGAGGCATGCCTGGCATGTGACCAGCGACCCAGAACTCGTCGTTCGTAATTTCCTTGAATCCTGCGACGATTCCCTTTTCGGCATCATCCAGGAGAATCCCGGTGAGCTGTTCCATCAGCCCCCGTTGGGGGATTTGCTTGCGAATCTCCTCGATACCTACGATCGGATGATCGCAGTCGAGAGTCGAGGGATCGAGAATCCAGTCCTTAGCGGGCAAGGCATTCGCTCCGTTTGGGGCATGGCGAGAAAAGAAACAAATCATCAAGTCCAAAGTGACTTATGATTATACCTGTAAAGTGAAATAAGATCCTGCTTTCTGAGCAATACTCAAATCAGATCTTAATCTCAGGTCTTAATTTTTTGACGACGCGACTTGCGCGGACGGCTACAGGCGGGACGTTTGCCGTGATTGGCTTTCTTTACTTTGCGACCTGGCTTGGCCATGAGTATCTCCTTAGTCGGTTATTTTAACCATTCACTGTCGAGCACGTCCTGGTAGCGAATCACCAGTCCTGGCATCGAATCAATGGTCAGTTCGTGCGGTCATACCGTCTTCTATTCGGTCTACTTTTTAGTCGGTCAATTGCTCACAAGGGTTTAACCTTGGTGTCGCAATCGGCAACAGCCCCGCAATATAGCAGCCATTCCCCGCGCTTGAAACGCCCTAAAATTGCGATTCTGCCCCCATTTCTATAGAAAGGGGCTCAAAAAACAAGCAAATTTGGCCAAGCAACGGGGCAATTCACTTCTTAGGCTCCAAATCCCAGGCGGTAACCCACTCTTTACTGATCTGCTTCATTCCATATTCGTCCCGAAGTCGTTTGTCCATGTCGGCCAAGTGGCCCGCTCCATAGAAGATGCCAATTCGGGTCCTGCCACGCTTGATTTGATCGGCCATGACCTCCAGGGCCACCTTATTCCGCTCATGAATGAGCGAAGAGCCTTTTTCGCCGCCGAAACTGGTGAGCAAACCCTCAAGCTCGGTCATTTGGCTTGCCATGGCGATTTTTAGCTTGCGAGGGCGATCTTCGGTGGCAAACATTGCCTGAAGGAGGTCGAGCTCGGTCGATTTTCCCTTCACTTGCTGTTTGGTC
>CAYGQU010000392.1:0-3321 GCA_964352045.1 uncultured Planctomycetaceae bacterium | reverse complement strand
CTATTGGGGTGGGGATACTTTCAACATCAGATGCAACGATTCCTATCGATCTTGATGTAAGCACTGGCAGTGAATCGCCGGCAGGAGAGCCAGTTCAAAACTTGTTGGATGATGATTCAACAACGAAGTATTTGAACTTCGGTAAGACGAATACTGGTTTTATCGTCACGCTTTCGGCGGCGGAGGCAGTGCGGAGCTTCCGACTTACTACCGCAAACGATGCTGAAGACCGCGATCCCGACTCTTGGATCTTGTATGGTACGAATGACACCATCACAACGGTTCCCCATGGAAACGGCCGCGATGAAGGTTGGACTCAGATAGCCGCGGGCGGATTGTCGTTGCCAGCAGCACGGGAAACAACCAGTGGTGCAACCACATTCATAAACACGACAAACTACCTTTCCTACAAGCTGATCTTCCCAACCGTCAAAGATGTCGGCGCAGCGAATAGCATGCAGATTGCTGACGCTGGATTTTACACTTCGACAAACGGTTTTGGTACTAATTTACTCTCGGCGGCAACCGACATCGTGCCAATTCGTGATGCAGATGGAGTGTCTGAAAGTGGGTCACCTGGGAATGAATCGGCTGATAAAATAATCGATCAGAATGCGGCAACCAAGTATTTGAATTTCGGTAAAGAGAATACCGGATTCATTATTACGCCAACTTCGGGAGCAAGTACGGTCAAATCGTTTTTGATTACAACCGCAGATGACTTCGCCGTCCGCGATCCAGCAAGCTGGATTCTTTATGGCACGAACGAAGTAATCAATAGTACAACTCATAGCCAAGGCAATGGCGAAAACTGGACGTTGATTGACTCGGGTTCGCTCAACCTCCCACTTGCTCGCAACACGCTTAGTGCAAGCATACCTGTTGCCAACACAGTCGAATATGATTCGTATCGAATGGTCTTTCCTACGGTACGCGATCCGAATTCGGGTGATGCTGATTCGTTACAACTAGCCGAAATACAATTTTTTGGGGAAGAGACTGGCACTCCTACTCCTCCCACGCTGCAAATCGAAGCAGGCGCCACGGGCGATCCCTTCTACCTGATTGAAGGGAGCCAGCTACCTGGCAACACCGTCAGTGATTTTCCCGCTATGGCGGAGCATTTCGATGTACGTGTTGTGATTGATGCTGGTTCTAGTAGTTTACTACTGGGACAGTCCGATCTCACATTCGAGGATAGCGTTGGAGTGAGTCATACAATCTTCATGCCGTCCATTAATTTACTAGTCGGAGAAGAGTTGCATCTGTGGGTTTCATCGAGTGGTGCCACGTACTTTGGCGATGCCCTGCAAACGGCTCCTGATTTTACTTCGCTTGCCCGTGCGGCAACGCTTGACATCCCGTTCATTGCGACACAGCCTGGTTATGTAATCGAAGAAGTTGGTAGCGACTATCGCTTACCAGTGAACATCGCCTTTGTCCCAGATCCAGGCCCCAATCCTGATGACCCATTGTACTTTGTAACCGAGCTCTACGGCTCGATCCAAGTTGTTACACGAGATGGAACTAAGCATGAATTTGCTACAGGACTGCTGGACTACAACCCACAAGGCCCCATTTCGGGCTCCGGCGAACAAGGGCTAACGGGAATCGCAGTTCAGCGTGACCCCGGCAATCCTGAAGTTTATCAGCTCTATGTTGGCATGCTATGGGACAACGGTTCCGCTCCGGGCAACTCGACGCATTATCCTAAGTTAGAACGTATCGACAGTGTTGCGGGTGGACTTGCGATGGATGCTCGTACGGTCTTGCTCAACATGCAACCTGAAACTCAGGGGCAGTCTCATCAAATTTCCAATATCACGATTGGGCCTGATGGCAAGATTTATGTTCATAATGGCGATGGCTTTGATGCTTCCACTGCACAAAATCTTGATTCCTTCCGTGGCAAAGTGCTTCGCCTCAATATGGATGGAACCCCAGCAGATGATAACCCCTTTTATGATGCTGGTGACGGAATCAACTCACGCGACTATGTCTTCGCTTATGGGTTGCGAAATCCTTTTGGTGGTGCGTGGCGAGCTGCGGATGGCAAGCATTATTCGGTAGAAAACGGTCCCAGTGTCGATCGCATGGCACAAATCAATAGTGGTGTGAACTATGGCTGGGATGGCTCCAATGCTTCGATGTTCAACGAAGCCATTTATAACTGGAACCCAGCCCATGCTCCTGTAAATATCACATTCGTTCAACCAGAGACATTCGCTGGTAGTCAATTCCCAATTGGCCAACAAGATATCGCTTTCGTTAGTGAATCGGGACCAACTTACGCCGCTGGGCCACAAGCAAACGGCAAGCGGATCGTTGGCTTTGAATTTGACAACAATGGAGATTTAGTAGGAGGCCCAACAACACTTATTGAGTATGTCGGAACGGGGCATAGTTCCGTCGTTGGCATCGCTGCTGGACCCGACGGTCTCTACTTTACGGAACTTTATGAAGACCTCGGCGCTGGAGGAGCTACCGGAATCGGTGCACGCATCTATCGTGTCAGCTACGTCAATCCATTGGCGGGTGACTACGATATTGATGGAGATGTCGACCAAGCCGATTACGACGTATGGAGTTCTACCTATGGTTCGAATCTGCTTCTTGGTGCAGATGGTAATGGCAATGGCGTCATTGATGCGGCCGACTACACCGTATGGCGAGATAATTTGGGCCAAAGCATTGCGACGACGACCCAGATGGCCCAAGAGGGTGACAGCAGCGTTAGCGTGCCTGCAGTATCGACGTCACATGATCAACATGTTGCCTCTGCATCGCCAGTAGCATCACCGATTACAACACCGACAGTAGAAAAGCAAGCAGCATTTGCGAACTACTTGCCACTAGCAATGAGTATTGAGTCCCCTCGTTTAAATCGCAGCACGTTAGATGTGCAGACTAATGTACCCATGAATTCAACAGCATCGCAAACCGATAAGACTCTCCTACTGATAAATACGATACCTTTTGATGCGGGTTCTTTGTATAAAGAATCAGCAATCGATTTCGCAATTGCTGATGATGATTATGAGGTTCAGTTGGAGAGTTCTGATGACTCGAATCTATCGTTACTTGAGAATAACGATGCTGTCTTTGCTGGCTATCGCCCACGTTAATACGATACGAATGGGGCACTTGCGGGGCACTTTGAGAGAAAATATGACACATTGTCAGCTAGATAAAACTTCGATTAACCGATGATTTTTGCACTCAAAATTTGCTTACGGCCTCGATTCTAGGGCATTTGAAATTTTGTTTGTAACCTGATGCCTAATCGCGGTATTAAACACTACGGGAGAGGTGTTTACACTC
>CAYGQU010000391.1:0-3325 GCA_964352045.1 uncultured Planctomycetaceae bacterium | reverse complement strand
GAAGCCGCCAGTCTATCGGCAGCCTGCTTGAATCGTCTAAGAAATGATCGATACCAACCGCGGCTAGTAATTCGAGCGAACGATCAACGATATGCGGTTGCCTAGGTTCGATGAGGCGATTGTTCAGCCAAGGACTTAGTTCGCTTCCGTAATACCCTTTGCCTCCAATACGTGTTTTGGCACCCGAGAGCCAACAGGCCAGGGCCGACTTAGTCACGCTTTGGCAATCAATTGCGGTATCGACCTTGAGTTTCTGAAGCTTTCGTCTTGTCGACAAAATTCCTTTCGCCGACACGAACCAACCTCGCGGCAAGACTATCACCTCATCAAGGGCCGGATGCCCTTTGATGAATTGCGAAGATTTTTCTTCGACAACCCAAGCAATAAAGGCGTCGGGATACCGATCGCGCAGTCGGCATGCGACTGGCGTCGTCAGGATCGTATCCCCAATGGCACTCATCCGAGAAATGAGTATCCGCGGCTTCTCGTTGTTGGGTGTATCCGTCATCCATGACGTTCCGTTGAAGGCAATAAATTTTACCAACGATTGGCAAACTTATAGTTCTATAATACATGCAGATTGCAGTCAGAGACAACTTCGGTTTACTATTCCTGAGGGAGAGAGTGCTAGCATTTTGTAGTTGGTCATGGCCCGAGTGACCAAAAAAATGGGCGTTTTTGCAACTTATGCTAGGAAACCTTTGTTTTATTCGACTTGTTGTAGTAGATGATGGCAAATGCGATAGCAATGAGAATTATTCCTGCGAATAAAATCGAGAGGGGCTGGGCACCAAAGTATTCAAAGAATTGAGTATAAAAATGAATCGATCCAAAGGTTGCGAGAAGATTAACCACCCACCGACGATTTGCATGAGTAGCCCAAATGCCAGTCACGAATAGCGCTACTGCCCAAGCAATGGAAAATGCCCAATCAGGTATGATATCTCCACTACCAAAGTTCCAGTGATTTCTTTTGTACCAAAGCGAGTCTCCCCAAAGTGATCCTACCCAAAAGCCGAAGTTAACGAGAAAAAGTGAGGTCCTGGAGAAAGCAATCGCAAGACGTTCGTATTCAGGAGAAGTACGCTTGCTGATGTGATAGGTAATAAGAGCAAAAGCGGAAAACAATACTACTGTGACTGCAGGTTGATGTATTACAAGATAGTATGAGGCATGCCCATAGTAAGTCATTGCACCGGCTGCAGCCGAAAAAGAGAGCGCCGATAAAATCGAAAGGATGGAACTCTTAGTCAAAATTGATGTGAGCAGGTATATGGCCGCTACGATCAGGAACCCAACCATCTTACCGTTAAAAAATTCTATGCATCCTCCAGCCGCCGTTATAGAACCAATTATTGATAGGGTAGAACCAAGTAATCCCCATTGATCGTTGAAATTTAGGGTAAGCGAGATACCTGCGGCGAAAAGAGCGATGCCCAATATCATCGCAATCGTTGTTGTTGGCATAAGGGCCAACAAACCGCATGCAACTCCAAATATGCCTAAGGCAACTAAAATATTGTAAGCAAGATTTCCCGTCTCGATCGAAGCTTCGTTTTTAAGCAACAGGTAGGTTTCGTCAGAAATTTTGCCGTCTGCTAATAATCTATCAACGTCGATGGCAATTTTCATTTTTGAAACCAAACTCTAGATCATAATTAGAACGCATCCCCGCCAACTCACTTCTTCATCGCCCGTTGCAGTGCGGTTCCCATATCCGCGGGGCTCTCCGCGATTTCAATATTGGCTGCTTTAAGAGCCGCGATCTTGTCGTCGGCCGTTCCTTTGCCGCCTGAAATGATCGCGCCAGCGTGGCCCATGCGTTTGCCTGGAGGCGCCGTGCGTCCGGCAATGAACGCAGCGACGGGCTTCGTGACATTCGCCTTGATGTAAGCGGCTGCTTCCTCTTCTGCCGTGCCGCCGATTTCACCCATCATGAGAATCGCTTCCGTCTCATCATCGGCCTGAAAGAGTTCGAGGCAGTCAATGAACGAAGTGCCGTTGATAGGGTCGCCGCCGATGCCGACGCACGTCGATTGTCCTAAGCCAAGGTTTGTCAGCTGCCAAACTCCTTCGTAGGTGAGCGTGCCGCTACGGCTAATTAAACCGACAGGACCCTTCTTGTGAATGTAACCAGGCATGATGCCAATCTTGCATTCTTCAGGCGTAATGACACCGGGACAGTTGGGGCCAACCAGCCGAACTTTTTGGCCAGCCGCAACGCGGGCTTTTAATTCACGCTCGACCCGTACCATATCGAGCACAGGTACCCCTTCGGTAATGGCGCAGATGACTTCGATGCCGGCGTCGGCCGCTTCAAGAATCGCATCAGCGGTGAAGGGAGGTGGCACGAAAATCATTGAAGCATTTGCCCCTTCTTGCTCAACCGCTTCGCAAACGGTGTCAAAGACAGGTCGATCAAGGGCCGTTTGCCCTCCTTTGCCTGGCGTTACACCAGCGACAAGGTTCGTGCCGTATTCGATGCAGTTGCGGCTATGAAATTCTCCTGCCTTGCCGGTAATGCCTTGGCAAACGAGTCGGGTATTTTTATTGACTAAAATGGACATAGATTTATGGGAGTAAGAGTTTTGATTTTGTTCGGGTGGTGCTAAGAGAAAAACTATCGCTAAGCAGCTCCTGCTGCTTCGACGACCTTCTTTGCGGCATCGGTCAAACCCTTTGCCGTGATGATATCGACACCCGATTCGGCAAGAATCTTTCGCCCTTCTTCGACTTCAGTCCCTTCGAGCCGAACCACAAGAGGGATATTGAAACCGACTTGTTGATACGCTTCGAGCACAGCGTTGGCAATCGTTGTGCATTGCATAATGCCCCCGAAGATGTTGACCAACACGGCCTTCACATTGCTGTCACCAAGTAAAATACGAAACGCTTCGGTAACTTGATCGACGTTGGCTCCGCCACCGACGTCGAGGAAGTTTGAAGGTTGTCCCCCGTGGAGCTTGATGATGTCCATCGTGCTCATGGCAAGACCTGCGCCGTTAACCAAGCAACCAATGTTGCCTTCGAGTTGCACATAGCTCAATCCCGCTTCGCCTGCTCGAAGTTCGTTAGCATCTTCTTCTGCCTTGTCGCGAAGTTCTTCGAGCGATTTTTGTCGGAACATCGCGTTGTCGTCGAACGTGATCTTTGCATCAAGGGCCATCAGCTCGCCTTCGCCGGTGACAACTAGCGGATTGATTTCAGCAAGGCTGCAATCGAGTTGGACAAATAACTTGCAAATGGCTCGCATAAACTTGTCAGCCGATCGGACTGATGCGCCCGATAGCCCTAGTTTCTGAGCGAGCTTACGCGACTGGTACGG
>CAYGQU010000390.1:0-3329 GCA_964352045.1 uncultured Planctomycetaceae bacterium | reverse complement strand
GCTAGGCATTCAGCTCTGAGTACGCTTGAAATTGCTTTTATGGCCCTTGCAGGCTCTGGCTAGCCCTCACTGATCGTCGAACAGAATCTCTAATATCTCGAATTTATTGACCCCAGCAGGAACTTCCACCTCGGCTCGTTCGCCCACTTTTTTACCGACAAGCCCTTGAGCAAGTGGGCTGGTGATATTGATCTTGCCTTCATCAAAATCTTCTTCACCCGCACCAACTAGAATAAATTCTTCGGTGTCACCGAAGTCAAGATCCTTCACTTTTACACGGCAACCAAAAACGACTTCATCCTTGGGCAGCTTCGACATGTCAACAATCGAAGCTCGGTTGAGCTTGTCCTTGAGCATATTGATTTTAGCTTGCAGCATGCCCTGACTTTCGCGTGCGCCGTGATACTCAGCATTCTCTTTGAGGTCACCTTCGGCGCGAGCCTCGGCAATTCGCTTAGTGACTTCAGGCATTTTTTCGTTTTCAAGAACATCGAGTTCGGCACGAAGTTTATCGTAGCCAAAGCGTGTCATTGGTATGATATCGGACATGATCGCATGTTGGGTAGAAGTGGGTACGAATCGGGGTTTCGGTTGCCAACCCTCGTAATTCGCGTCTCGAATGAAAATCAGCAGAACCCTTATCGGGATTCTGCTGCTTGCTTCTATTCTCTCTTGTTGGGCTTCAAAGGTAAAGACGTATCAAGGTGGTTCTTGCCGATTACGCATAATTCAGCAAGCAAAGCATCCTCTAAGGTACTCAGTGCTTGCGGAATGACCCCTAGAAATTTATTCGGGCAGATAGAGCAAACAGCCACACGCCTTACAAAATACCGGCTTTGAGAGTGTAAGATCCGACTGCATGTTTAGTGTCATCTGGTTGCCACATCCCTGGCAGGTACCCTCCTCGGCCGAGGCAAGGCCATCGGCTCCTTTGTTGCGTACAACGCGTTGGTAGTCTGCCTTGAATTCGCCGCCGAGTCCTTTTTCGGCTTCGGTCAGATCGGCTTCTAATCGGCTGATTTCTTGTCGCAGTGTATCGGCAGTTGATTCGACATGCTGCTTAACTTTTTCTAGTTCTTGCTTACCTGAATTGAGATTCTCACGTGCTTGGTTGGCTGATTGAACAAGTTCGTCAATTCGACCAAGCAATTCGAGGGTTTCATCCTCAAGCACGGAGGCAGCCATCTTTCCGGCAGCAATCTGTTCTTGCAGCGCTTGGAACTCGGTATTGCTGGCAGCTGAATTGAGCTGCACATTCCATTTTTCGATCTTCGCTTCCGAGTCCCGGATATCAAGCTGTTTGCCATCCGCCGCTTTGCGAGCTTCTTGCACTTGGTTTTCTGCCGCAACAAGCGCCTGCTCAAGTTTCGCCACGCTAGCTTGGTGAGCGACGACTTGTTTCGGGCCCCGATCTAGCCGACCACGCAAATCAGCCAATTGGCTATGAAGGCGATGCAGTGTGCGTAGAACCGTAGCAGAAATGGTAGACATAAGCGCTCTCGAAGTGCGGGGTATTAGTAGCAGTTATCCTACCCATGGGCTCGAATGCCTAGTCCCCTAAAACAAAAAAGCCGACAACCCCTAGGGGGCTGCCGACTTTTGTTGATCTGAATTCATCTGTTTTACCAATCAAAATTCATGCAGCGGCGTCCATTTCGTCGCTTTCGATCTCAAACCCCTCTTCACCCACAGCAGGTACAAAGCTAGAAAGCATCCCGCTGCGGACCGGGTTTTGTAGCTTGGCAACCGCCTTCGCTTCGATTTGACGTACCCGTTCGCGTGTTACCTTAAAAATGCGACCAACTTCTTCAAGGGTATAGGAGTAACCGTCGGCCAAACCATAACGCAGCCGGATGATTTCGCGTTCGCGATAAGTAAGCGTCTTGAGCAGCTCTTCAATTCTTTCGCGTAACAAGCCATTGTTGGCAAGCTTGCAGGGATTATCGGTGCTGTGGTCTTCGACAAACTCACCAAACGAGCAGTCATCTCCTTCACCGACTGGACGGTCAAGGCTCACCGGATGTCTACCGATGTCGAGTACCCGTTCGGTCTCTTCTAGTGGCACGTCAGCTGCTTTGGCAATCTCTTCGGTCGTGGCAGCTCGGCCAAACTCTTGTTGTAGTTTTTTGGCGGTATTGCGGAGCTTCGTTAACACATCGATCATGTGAACAGGAATCCGAATCGTACGTGCTTGGTCGGCGATTGCACGGGTGATTGCTTGACGAATCCACCAAGTTGCATAGGTACTGAACTTAAAACCACGACGATATTCGTACTTGTCAACCGCTCGCATAAGCCCTGTATTTCCTTCTTGAATCAAGTCCAAGAACGAGAGGCCTCGGTTTCGGTACTTCTTAGCAATCGAAACTACCAGACGGAGGTTGCCGCTTGAGAGTTCGCGTTTGACGTTTTCAAACTCCTTGTATTGCTTCGTCACTTCCTCAGCACGCCGTCGCAAACTCGATGGCGATTCCAACACGCGTCGCGTTAGTTGCAATAGCTCGGCACGAACCGAGTGGATTTTATCACTAGGTGCTCCGGTTTGCTTTAGTTCATGCAATTCATTTCGCACTTCGTCGATTCGATCAGCGTACTCATGCAGCTCTTGGATTAAGGGGCTCACGCGCTTTGTACGAAGGCTCAATTCCTCTACAAGATTTAGCATCTTTTCACGACGACGCAGATAACGCTTGCGAGCTTGTTGCTTAGCATCTTTGTCGGTGATACGAAGATCGACCATCGTTGCGTAGTCGGCTCGTTGTGCCGTCATTAAGGAACGAAGCGTACGCAAGTTATGCGGCATGCGTGCTTGGATTTGGTCTTTTGTTAGTCGTTCGGTAAGCGAAACTTTGATCGTTCGATCAAAGGGAAGTTCGCCTGCCGCTACTTTTTCGAGTGTCTTGACCGTCGCTTCCATGGCGTAGAATGAGCGAAGCAAGTTGCGACGGAAACGTTTACGGGTCAGTTCAATTTTCTTAGCTAAGGAAATTTCTTCGTCACGGTCGAGTAGTGGAATCTCGGCCATTTGCGATAAATACATCCGAATCGGATCGCTCGAAGAGGTTGGCAAACCATCTCGCAATAACTGCGAGCGATCTCCTTCCGTAGGGGCTTCGATCGTTAGATGACGTTTGCCAGGAGCGTCTTCTAAGCGAATTCCAAGGCCCTCGATCGCGGTGAGCAAAATCTCAATCCGCTCAGTACCGTAGCTTTCATCCGGCAGGTAAGAATAAACCTGATCGTAAGTCAGCTTACCTTGCTTCTTTCCAAGGGCGATCAAGCGACGTAGTTCGTCGTCGACGCCACCCGGGATACCGGCTGGCGGACCA
>CAYGQU010000389.1:0-3340 GCA_964352045.1 uncultured Planctomycetaceae bacterium | reverse complement strand
CGATTCGCAAGATGGCCAAATTAAGCGGTGCTGCCGAGGCAAACAGGAAGCGACCCAAACGACGTCTTGCAGACGCCGAGGTAAGCAGAACGGCTGCGAGGCCAAGGCCAAGCGTTGCCAGCGCCGAACTGCGGACCGCATAGCCGCGAGCCCAACCGAGGTACCATAATCGATCGGCTTCAAGGCCTGCGCCGAGTCGGTAGGCCCGATGGTTGGCAATTTTTTCGTTAAGCCAACTAATCGAGGATTCACCATCGTAAGCTGCCGCCAATAAACTCGGCATGACAATTTGGCTGCCAATGACAATCAGAAGCCAAATAACCAGAAGCAGGATTAGGAGGGGGCGTTTTTTTAAGTCAGCCATCGGTAGGGCGAGATTACGCATCGGGCGGGGAAGGAAATATCAATCCATCCACTCTAAATCGTCCCGAGCCATATTGCTATTAAGAAAGGCTTTTTTAATCCTTATAAGAGATTTTAGCCCACTTACTTTACGGTCTTAGAGGACTTTTTGCTGGCGATTTGCTTCTCACCGTAAGGCAAGTTTCCCTTGAATTTGGTCCAGACATGGGCTTTTTGCTTGAGTTCTTCGACCCGAACCCGAATCGCTTGCTCGAATCGTTCATCTTTGATTTTCACCATGATTTTCGCTTGGACTTTGCTGAAAGGCGTATGCCCCGCCTCCTCGCGTTCGAGAACGCGAACAATATGAAAACCAAGAGGCCCTTCCAGAATTGTGCTCATTTGGCCTACCGGGAGGCTGAAGAGTGCTTGGTCGATTGATTCGGTTGCGAGCGCGCCCTTGGTTGTCCAGTTATGGTAACCACCCTTGTCGGCCGTAAAGCCATCGGATGATGTCTTAGCGATGGCATGAAAGCAACGCTTCGTAGCGGGTTGCGATGCTGTTGCCTGATAGGCTTGGTTGCCTAGCTGGGCCATCGTGGCATACGCTTCACGTTTAGTTGGATGCTTATCGAACTGTACCATGAGTTCTTCCCAGCGTGCCCGAAGCGGTGTCGCATAGTCGGCTTCGTGCTCATGGTAGTAGGCGAGCATTTCATCGTGTGTGACTTCTTTATTAAACTTGACGGTCTCGGTTAACCAACTTCTCGCGATCATTTTTCGGTTGTAATCTTCACGACGTTCGGCCAGCGACGTGCCTAGCGAGACGAATTTTTCTTCTAGTTCTTTAACCGACTTCGCTTCGAGTCGTTTCATCATCATTGGTAGCTCTTGCGCTAGGAACGATGCATCGAGGCTTTTATGAATGGATTCCAGGTCAGCTTGCGGCGCGTTGCTGCGGAAGTCGGCGTAGAACAATGCCATGTCGAGCCGGCTCATGAGCATTTGCTCAAGGATTTGATCCTTAACCTTTGCGAGTTCATCAGCAGGAATTTGCGCAACCTGTTCAGGGGGGAGCGTCGCGAGTCGTTGGTTTAAGACAAAATCAGCTTCCCAAGCAATTTCACAAGCAAGAATCACCTCGCTATTAACGCGCGCCAGGACTTCGCAATCTTCGAGTGGTTGCGCACCCTGGGATTCAGCATTAGCTTCCAATTCCATGCCGAAAACCAGCATGAGAATCAAAGCGCATTGATACGCTAGGAAGTTGGGTTGATTACGGAAGAATGAATGGCAGTTCACCAAGTCACTCGCTTACTTTGAATTACTAAGGAGATAAATATTCGTGATGCTTACTTTCGAATGAAATCTTTTCTCTAGCTAGGGATAACCCCCACCCAGGCGACGACTTCATAAGACAAGGGTGGCGGAGTCTAGTTACCAGTCACGATTTACCGCAAGAGCGATTCCGCTAGCTGCAACAACCCTGCAGGATTATCCGAGTCAGTGGGTATCGGGAGATACGCCTCGTGTCGGTCCGCAATGCGGAGCTTTCCTTCGGAGTGAGCTACCAGTGCATGCATCAAAGCAGGCGTCGTGTAGCCAAAGACCAGGTACTTTCCTTCTCGGCGAATCGCTTGGACTCCCCACCGATGAGCCCAAGTACGGAGCCTTGCCAAGTGAAGCAACTGTTCGGCAGGTGGCGGAGGGGGCCCGAATCGGTCAATCAATTCTAGGCGGAAATCATCCACCTCGGCATCGGTTGCCGCTCGTGAGAGGCGACGATATAGATCGATTCGATCTCGCTGGTGTCCAACATAGCCTGCCGTAAGAAACGCCTCGGTAGGAAGATCAATTGCCACGTCGATAGCTGTCCGGGGGGGCATCTTCTTCAGCTCGCGTACCGCGTTCTCTAGCAGGGAACAGTAGAGTTCGTAGCCGACCGAAGCGATGTGACCACTTTGCTGGGTGCCTAGTAACGAACCAGCGCCACGGATTTCGAGATCGCGCATCGAAAGTGCAAAACCAGCACCGAGTTGGCTAAACTCTTCAATGGCCCGCAAACGCCTCGCCGCTTCAGGGGAAAGGTGCTTGTTCTCATCCACTAACAGATAACAGTAAGACCGACGATCGCTACGACCAACGCGACCACGCAGTTGATGAAGGTCCGAAAGGCCATAGCGATCGGCATCGTCAATGATCATCGTGTTGGCGTTCGGAATGTCGAGACCACTTTCAATGATGGTTGTCGCGAGCAGAATATCGTATTCGTGCCGAACGAATCGGGTCATTACCTCTTCGAGTTCGCCGTCAGCCATTTGGCCATGCCCCATGCCGATGCGAGCTTCGGGGATGATTTCAGCTAACCTGGCCGCAACATTCTTCATGTCATGCACCCGGTTATGTACAAAGTAAGCTTGTCCTTCACGGCCCAGTTCGCGCAACAGGGCGTGACGGACCATTTCCTCTTGAAAACGTGTCACACGTGTTTCAACTGGTAAACGATCGGCCGGCGGCGTTTCGAGATTCGAGATACTTCGTACGCCGAGCAAAGCCATGTGGAGCGTGCGTGGAATCGGGGTCGCTGTCATCGTGAGAACATCAACCATCGAACGCAACGCTTTGAGTCGTTCTTTGACGGCAACTCCGAAGCGTTGTTCTTCGTCGATAACGACGAGCCCAAGATTCGCTAGCTCGACATCGTTTGATGCCAAGCGATGCGTACCGATAAGAATATCGACGCCACCCGTCTTTGCAGCGGCCAAAATTTTATTTTGCTTTCCTTTTGATACGAATCGGCTCATCCCTTCGATAACAAAAGGAAACTCGGCCATCCGCGATCGGAAGGTCCGCAAATGTTGCTCGGCAAGCACCGTTGTCGGAGCAAGAACGGCGACTTGGTAGCCAGCGTCGATTGCCTTGAAGGCGGCACGCATTGCGACATCGGATTTGCCAAAACCAACGACACCGCAAAGAAGCCGATCGAGTGCCTTTCCTT
>CAYGQU010000388.1:1928-3364 GCA_964352045.1 uncultured Planctomycetaceae bacterium | reverse complement strand
TTATCTGCCATACGATTTAGTACTACTTTTCTATTTAATCAGCTATTTGGCTAGACGACGACTCTTGATAACCCTCCCTAAACGGCACAAAGCAAGCGAGTGCGAGTCACATGTCGAAACCAGTCATTGCGTTGAATGCCGACTATCGTCCAGCATCGGGCGATAAACCAGCGGTCAGTTACGTTCCAGGCGGTTATTACAACGCCATTCTTGAAGCAGGAGCGATTCCGCTGATTCTTCCTCCACTTTCGGAAGAGGAAGATATTCAGCAAATCCTTGATACCGTCGATGGGGTGATGCTCATCGGTGGTGCCGATCTTGATCCGCGCCGCGATGGTTGGATGATTCATCCAAGTGTCCGTCCACTTGACACGCGTCGCGAGAACTTTGATCGAATGCTTGCCAAAGCAATCTGTAAGCGTCGCGTGCCTGTCTTTGGCATTGGTTTGGGTATGCAATTACTTAACGTCACTATGGGTGGCAATCTGTTCCTACACATTCCCGAGGATCTTCCCACGGCGTTGCCGCACAAAGATCCTCTAGACCCCTCGCACCGCCACACGCTTGAACTCAAAGCGGATTCGATCATTGGGCGTGTTTATGGCGATGGCGAACTGCGAGTTAACAGCTGGCATCACATGGCAATTGATGAGCTTGCCGAAGGTTTTGAAATCACCGCACGTTGCCCCGATGGGGTGATCGAAGCCATCGAATGCACACGAAGTGATTGGTTTGCGATGGGAACCCAGTTCCATCCCGAAGCGTCAACCGCTTCGGCACTCGACCTACGCATCTTCGAGGAATTCTTGATGGGTGTGAAGGAGTACGCCGACCCGGTTCGTTTGGTCGCTTAATTTTGTTGAACCAAACTTTTAATGAATTTTGCCTCATTGGATTGAGGTAGAAAGCGAATGGATTCGCGAGCTACGCGGCCCGGCAGGCACTGCCGGGCCGCATTGTTTTTTAGGTCGCTTTTTAGGTGCCTCTTGTCGCTCAAGCGAACTTGATGGGCTAAACGCCAGTCAAGTCGGCTCGCACTCTGTGAGTTTGTATCAGTTTGAGTTTGTATCAGTCGTCAATTACCAATTCGTCTGGTATTCGCTGCACTCGCCCCTTGCGATCGACGCAGGCAATCGTGCTTGCCCCTTCGGCAACCAATGATCCGTCGCGTGTGATCCGATAACTATGGTCAATTCTTGCGGCTCGGGCCCGTTCAGTTCGGACGAAGATTTTAAGCGTGTCGCCATATTTGGCAGGGATTTTGTACTGACAACTGATTTTGCTGACGACCAAAAGGAAGCCATCCGCTTCAAATTTGGCATAGTCATGGCCAGCCGCCTTGAGCAATTCGACTCGGGCTAGCTCAAAGTAGCGGAAATAGTTCGAGTTGTGAACGAAACCCTGGGCATCGGTCTCGTAGTAGCGGACAGCGAGGT
>CAYGQU010000388.1:0-1918 GCA_964352045.1 uncultured Planctomycetaceae bacterium | reverse complement strand
GTCAAATTCGTGCTCTCGTAGCATCGTGGACTCATCGGGTAGCTGTTTTTAGGGTCGCTCGGGGTCGAACGAGTAAGTAATCGTTACGATTGGCATGTCAAAATCACTGGGTGATGGTAGCTGGATTAAGCTGCTAAGCCAATGCTCATGCTTGCATTAAGCCTATAATAGGCTTATAGTTGCGACTTGTTAACGCTGCCAAATGATGGGCCCCCCCACTGGGCGCATCAAGCATCAGGTGCTTTGGGCGCCGATAGCCAGCTTTCCATACGACTTTCCATACGACGCGAATTCTCTGACAGGGGTGCCATGAGCATTGGAGAGGGAGACGGAATTGAAACTCTCACAGCGAGAGGACGTGATTATCCGACCATACGCCAGTTTACGGTCTTCTTAGAAAACCGGGTTGGCCAATTGATGGGCGTGGTGCGACGGTTTGAGGGAAGTGGAGTCCGGATTGTGGCGCTAACCATTTCTGATTCGACCGAGTGTGCCCTGGTTCGATTCCTGTTGAGCGATCCTGAGGCGCGGCGTGAAATCCTCGAGCGAGCAGGCTTGGCGATTGTTGAGTCCGATCTGATCGGCGTCGAGTTGCCAAATTCTAAGCAGCCAATGCTGGAAGTATGTACCGCGTTACTTCGGGCCGAAGTCAACATTTCGCAGGTTTATCCTTTGATTACCTCGATGAATTCAAGGCCAGCCGTTGCACTGATGGTTGATAACATTGAGCATGGTATTGAAACGCTTGAATCGAAAGGTTTTCATACGATTACCGAAGATGAGTTAAAAGAATACGACCCTTTTGAATGATTCAAAGCAAAATGTCTTTTTCTGGCTAGGGATTTCTTATTGAAGGCCCTATAGGACCTGAAAACGTATGCCTTGAAAAATTGATTTGCAGGTTTAATTGCTATAGCCCATCAGAAGCTCGATTCAAAGAAAAAACACCCCTTAAAATAGCATCATGCCGATTCAAGTCAGTTGCCCAGGTTGCCTTACTCGTTTTACGGTTGCCGATCAGCATGCCGGCAAAGAAGGACCTTGCCCAAAGTGTAAGAAAAAGATCACGATTCCCAACTTGGAAGACCAAGTCGTTATCCATGCCCCTACGCCCGAGGGGCCTACCGATGCAAAAGGAAAATCGGTCCTCAAGACAGTTAAAAAGAAGGACGCCACCTTTGATCCGTTAATTACTACGGGTGTGGTTGTGGTGGTCCTTTCGACACTTGTTGCGGCGTTGTTACTACGGGGGCAACCTCTGGCGAACAGTTGGCCTATTTTGGCGGGTGGATCAATCTTGCTGGGTCCCCTGGTTGCTTGGGCCGGCTATTCTTTCTTGCGAGACCAAGAATTGCAGCCCTATATCGGTTTTCCCCTTTGGGGTAGAGCAACCGCCTGTGGGCTGCTTTACGCGCTCGCTTGGTTTGTCTACTTCATGATCGCCGGCCAACTCGCAGGCGAAGGTTGGCAAGAAGCGGGACTAGAGATTTGGCAAGTTGGGTTTGCCGGCGCTGTGGCGATTGGCATTGGTACCTTCGTCGGCTTTGTCTCCCTCGATTTAGAACCAATCATGGCGGGGCTTTTGTGTGGCTTTTATTTCATTGTGACCGTCCTGCTTCGGTTCATGATGGCTCTGCCACCCCTGCCTGGTCTCTTGGGTGATGGGTAGCCGTGACCGAGCTTCTTAAAATTCCTGAAATTGCTGGGCTACATGGTGGCACGGGCATGGTCCGATTGCCCCCCGGAATTGATGTGCCGATGACGCCACGCTTACGTCATCTGATTGATACGCCCGAATTTCGTCGCTTGGCAAAAATTAGCCAACTCGGGCTCGTTGGGCTTGTCTATCCGGCAGCCAATCATACACGCTACGAACATTCGCTCGGCGTTTATCGAGTGGCAATCGAGTATTTGCAAA
>CAYGQU010000387.1:537-3373 GCA_964352045.1 uncultured Planctomycetaceae bacterium | reverse complement strand
TGCAGAAAATAAGTAAGATTTTTTCGCACCGCGTCGGCGGTCCCTTGGTACCAGTCTTTATTCGCATCATCTTCAATCGTTTGTTGAGCTGCGAGAATCTCAACAAATCCGCCGCTAAAACTATCGAACCGATAAGAACGTCGAATATGTTCGTGCAAACTGACTGAGAGAAATTGTGTTAACACATAGATTTTATTGAGGCCCGAATTAATGCAATTGCTGATCGGGATATCTATTAGGCGATATTTCCCGGCTAGCGGAACAGCGGGCTTTGAACGATACCCCGTCAGCGGCATCAATCGCGAACCTCGGCCTCCACCTAAAATAACGGCAACCACTTTTTTCATTGCATTGAACCTATATGCTTTAGATGAGTGATGAGCTAGAGACTAATCCAACTCGGTTTAATTTATTTTCCTCGGATCCATCGCAAGAGGTACTTGTACAAAGAGCCGTGGACCCTTTTCTTCATATCCAAAACGTTCCTCACCCCCCACCCAACAAGGCTGATAAATGAAAAACCAATTCTCAAAGGGGCAAATGGGGCTTTACGATGTCCATATCCTAAACGATTTATCTCACTTTTGGCCATGAGATTCATCCAAAAGATATCTTCTGGTTGCAATTCAGGCTTATTTCCTGTCGGAAAACTACTATTTGACTTAGGCACCTTACCAGCCAGAGGAAAATAATTGAGGGAGAAGAATTCTTGGATAGAACGAGTTACCTTGTCCTCGTTGTTTTGCAGATCAGTGAAATCGATCACCAAAGTTCGATCGGCTCGATTTTGCAGGGATTCTGCAATCTGACGGGTATAACCACGCCACACAATTGCACAACCAAAAGGATGGTAGCGTCGGTCAAAATCTCTTTTAATATCTGCTGTATAACGATCCCCTTGATGCTTGTAAGAAAGCATAAAACTGTAGGGATCTCGAATGGTGATTACCATGCGATGATCAGGACAATAGGTGTCTATCCGATCTCGCCACATCACATGGTGTGGCGTTTTTTCAACGGCTACGATTTTACGCTCTGCCTTAGCGACTGCTTGGCAAAGCGTTTGAAAAACTTCAAAAGGAGTCATTCTCTGATCGTCAGGTATCGCTGCAAATTCATGCTCGATCGTTTGAATGAGACTACCATCTTGTGTGCTTGCAAGTGTACCCGGTTTGCCATCTCCCGGAGCCCAATAACGTTTAGCGGCAGCATTACCAATGCGTTTAATTTGATCTGATTCGTAATAACCATCTTCCGAGGTTTCCTTAAAGTCCCGACCCCAAAAGGTACTCTCACCAAATGCCGTTATTTGCGGATGACCATTCAACACACGCATTAACCAATTAGTACCGCTACGCGACATCCCGGCCAAAAACAACTTTCCCTGCAAATCGTTTATGTCAGATTTCTCAAGGTCTGAATTCATACGCTCACATTTCTCAAATACTCAATAAGTGAATAAGTGTTTGTCCAAACGATCATTTAAGCCGTGCGATTTCTAGGATAGCCTTCGTCGTATTAACCACCATAGTAATAGCTTAGGGGTTTATTTGCGAGTATTATAGTGTTTGCAATTAGCAGACAAGATTATTCTATCACCCTCATATCGTTGACCGAGATATTGGATTTATGGTTCCCACTTTTTTAGTGCTTGGTGGACAGCGTTGTGGAACGACTTGGCTGCATCGTGTGCTGGTAGAACATCCGGATGTTTTTGTTCTCAAGGGTAAAGAGCCTGATTTTTTCTATCGCGTTGCCCTAACCGAGTCTTTTGAATCCTATGAGGCGTTGTTTGGCGAAAGCGAGCTCGGACAGGCCCGTGGGGATATGTCGGTGAATTACTGCATGCTTACATCACCCGTTGTACGGGAAGTGCAGCGTATCTTACCCCACATGAAAATCGTACTTACGCTCCGGAATCCTGTCGATCGCTCTTGGTCGCAACTCAAGCTAATCCATGACCTGATGGATATCCGCGAACAGCATTTGAAGGAATTGAGCATCACCCAAATGCTTCAAACCTTGGGTCAATGTCGTGTAGTACGACGCAGCGATTTTCTTGGCATCCTCAAGCGTTGGCAGTCGGTCTTCTCAAAGGATGCATTTCATTTATCGCTCTTTGAACATGTTCCTGAGAACCCCAAGAACTACATTACGGGCGTGCTAAAGCACATCAATGTCGATCCGGCGCGACTACCTGCGAGTGTCGATCTTAAGCAGAAAGTCCATGCGGGTGGATCGGAAGACATGCCCGACCTAGTTCGTTGGTGGCTCTGCCAACGATGGCTCGAACCAGTGAAAGAACTCAATCAGTACCTCGATGGCATGGTCGAGCATTGGGTTACCGATATCGAACGTGATCTCAAAGCATTGAGCCCTCCGACAGGTTGGAATCCGATTAGGCACTACCTCAAAGCACTACCCGAGCGGATGGCGTATGCCATCTACGATAAACGAAGAGAACGCAAGTTGGTCTCCCAGCTAAAAAAAGTCCCGACCAAACTGCCTTAACCTTTCGTCACCAAATTAACCAATCGTCCTGGTACGACAATTTCTTTGACCATCTCCTTTCCTGCGATTAGATCCGCAATCTTCGGGTCTGCCTTCGCCGTGGCAAGGATCGTCGTCTGATCGGCGTCGGCTGCGACGCTGATCTTCGCTCGTACTTTGCCCTTGATTTGGACAGGTAGTTCGATTGTATCTTGCTTTAAATGCGATTCGTCCCACGTCGGCCACGGTTCGTAGGCGAGCGTTCGCTCATGGCCAAGCAATTGCCAGAGTTCTTCGCCCAGGTGCGGGGCAAAGGGTGAAAGCAATAATACGAATGTTTCGAGGC
>CAYGQU010000387.1:0-527 GCA_964352045.1 uncultured Planctomycetaceae bacterium | reverse complement strand
TCCCGAGGTCGTGTCTTTTATTTATTAATGAAATTGACAAACTCCATCATTCTCGCGATGGCCGTATTGAACGAAAGCTTGTCGATATCTTCCGTAACCGCTTTGATTGTTGCGTGCAATGTGCGTAGCTGGTCGTCCGACGGTGTGTTATCGGTCACTAATTCATTGAGTTTCGGCTCGTCTGATTTGTCATCGACAATCAATCGCCACGCCCTACCCAAGAAGTTCCGTACGCCGTTGACGCCTTCCATGCTCCAAGGCTTGGAATCAGGAAGCGGACCCATGAACATTTCGTACAAACGCAACGCGTCGGCGCCGTATTCTTTCACGACAACGTCGGGGTTAACGACATTACCACGGCTCTTGGACATCTTCTCGCCATTCTCGCCAAGGATCATCCCTTGGTTGACAAGCTTGCCAAACGGTTCGGGGCTAGTCACCACGCCACGGTCATGAAGCACCATGTGCCAGAAACGCGAATACAACAAGTGCAACACCGCGTGCTCGGCACCGCCGATGTACAAGTC
>CAYGQU010000386.1:0-3374 GCA_964352045.1 uncultured Planctomycetaceae bacterium | reverse complement strand
CCACGAAGCTAACAGTCCCTCCTTACCTACCCGACTTGCCCGAGGTTCGGTCCGATCTAGCGATTTATCATGACGTGATGACCGCACTTGATTCGCAGATTGGCGACCTGCTTGATGAACTGGAAACCGAGGGTTTGGCTGACGACACGGTCATCTTTTACTATGGCGATCATGGGGGGCCAACGCCTCGTGGCAAACGATATCTTTATGACACAGGGGTACGCATTCCGCTTCTAATTCATGTCCCCCAAAAATGGCGACACTTGACTTCTTTCCAACAGGGGGAAGCTGTCGATGAGTTGGTTTCGTTTGTTGATTTGACACCAACCCTCCTCTCAATCTGTGGACAGGCAATACCCGAGCAGATAACGGGGCGCCCCTTTATGGGTGACCATCGGGTAGAGCCGGCTGAACAAGAAGCCGTATTTTTGTACGCCGATCGGTTCGATGAACTCTATGGCATGCGCCGTGGCTATTCTGATGGGCATTACAAGTACATTCGAAGGTTCACGCCCCAATTACCTGCTGCTGCTTACAGTTTTTATCCCTTTGGTATGCCTTCTTGGGTTGCTTGGAAGCAAGCATGGAGCGAGGGTAAGCTAACGGGCGTTTTCTCGGAACTCTGGGAACCGAATCAGCCGATCGAAATGTTATTCGACACGGAGAACGATCCTTGGGAAATTAAGAACCTTGCTGATGACAAGAAGCAAGCCAAACGACTTGCCTCGATGCGAGAGCGTATGAAAGTTTTGATGGTCGAAGCACGCGATACGGGCCTCATCCCCGAACCGATGTTCGACTTGTATTCGACAGAGAAAACACTCTATGAATATACGCAAAGTGAGCTCTACGATGTGAATCGTTATGCCGAGTTTGCATTTATTGCCAGTAGCCGAAACGTTGATAATCTTCCCTTACTCGTCGAAGCTTTCACGGACGAAGACCCCGTGATTCGCTACTGGGCTGCCATGGGTTGCCTGATTCTTGGCGAAGAATCGGTGAGCGCTCGAGGTGACCTATCTGCAATGCTCGACGACGAAATCACGACCATCCGAATCATCGCAGCCCAAGCCTTAGTAGCTATCGACAATAGTCAGCAAGGGATCACTTGCTTGCTCGAAGAACTCGATCGTGAGTCGAATGGCGAAACCAAGCTACTACTAGTGAACGCGATCACCCAAGCTGGCATCGAAGACCAAGTCCCCGATGCATGGATTGAAAAAGTGTTGGCCGACAAGAAGAGTCATAATTACGTTGTACGCTTTGTTGAACAATTGAAGAAAACACGTTAGGGCCTTGCCTTAATCACTATCACCCTACTCCCACTCGATCGTTGCGGGTGGCTTGCTGCTGATATCATACACAACGCGATTGATCCCTTGGATCTCGTTAATAATCCTTGTACTAATTCGACTTAATAGATCATGTGGTAAGTGGCTCCAATCGGCGGTCATGAAGTCGTCGGTATTCACGCAGCGTACAGCAAGGGCGTTTTCGTATGTTCGGCTATCGCCCATCACGCCGACGGATTGAACGGGCAACAAGACGGCAAATGCTTGGGAAGTGCTTCGATAAAGCCCCTCCGATTTAATTTCACTCACCACGATGTAGTCTGCTTCGCGGAGCGTGGTGAGTTTTTCGGCCGTGACTTCGCCCAAACAACGGACGGCCAGCCCAGGTCCAGGGAAAGGATGCCGCCAGACGATTTCTTCGGGTAAACCAAGCTGTAAACCTAGCCGGCGGACTTCGTCCTTGAACAAGTCGCGAAGTGGTTCGACTAACTCAAAGCCAAGCTCTTTGGGCAATCCGCCAACATTGTGGTGTAGCTTGATCGTCGCCGCAGGGCCATCTTCCGAGGCCCCACTTTCGATCACGTCGGGGTAGAGCGTCCCCTGTGCTAGGAAACTCGCATCTTCCACTTTTGCTGCTTCTTCTTTGAAGCAAGCAATGAATTCGGCACCGATACGACGGCGTTTTTCTTGCGGATCGACAACGTCAGCTAGCTGGGCGAGGAAGCGTTCTTCGGCATCGACAACGATTAGCTCAGCCTTGAAATGTTCAGTGAATTCACGCACAACGGCCTCTTGCTCACCTTTGCGAAGCAAACCATTGTCAACCAAGATGCATGTCAGTTGCGGACCAATCGCTTTGGCTAATAACGCCGCAACGACTGCTGAATCGACACCGCCCGAAAGGCCGCAGATTACGCGACTTGTGCCAACCTGCTCTCGTACAGTTCGAATCGCTTCGTCGGCAAAGTCACCCAAATGCCACTTGCCAGTTGTTTTGCAGACGTTGACCAAGAAGTTGCGAAGGATCGTGCCACCATCGACCGAGTGCGTAACCTCAGGGTGGAATTGCAAACCGTAGACGGGTAGCTTCTTATGCCGAACGGCAGCGAACGGGCATGTCGATGTTTTTGCTAACGGCTCAAAGTCATCAGCAATCGCCTCAACTTGATCGCCGTGGCTCATCCAAACTTCGGTCTGTGAAGTAATGCCATCGAACAGGTCAGAGCTATCGACAATATCACAGTGGGCTCGGCCATATTCTCGTGATTTGGCATTATGAACTTTACCGCCAAGTGCTTCGCAAACGAGCTGCATGCCGTAGCAAATGCCCAGTACCGGTATGCCCAACTCAAAGAGTTTCGGATCACAGCGCGGCGCGCCCTCTTCGTAAACACTGTTTGGGCCACCTGAGAGGACAATCCCCATCGGCGCGATTTCGGCAATCCGTTCGGCTGACAGGTCGTGCCGAACGATTTCACAATAGACGTTCTGGTCACGAATTCGCCGGGCGATTAATTGGGCATATTGCGAACCGAAGTCGAGCACAATAACTTTTTCCGAAGCAATCGCGGAACTAGCGTCGGTGGTCGGGCCATCTGGATTAGGGCCAACAAGGTTTTTATTTGGTGAGGTAGATGAGGTGGTCATCGGCGTCAGATAGGCGGTTTGCGGTATTAGGCAGGTAGGGCTTTACGAACCTACCCACTCCATAGTGGCATCGGATGATGCTGGTTTTCTGGGTCATTCAAGATGGTCAGCCGACTCGGGAAGCCCTTTTTTTGTGCTCTGTGGGCCGGTTATGCAGGTCGAGCCGTTGATTCTATCGCGATCAGCCCCAAGCCACCAGCTATGGGGTGATTGATTGTGGATTCTGTACGATGCCGTTTATGATGGAGACTATCGGCATAGTCATTTTTCAACCACCAACAATCCTACCTTAGTTAATCCACTTGCCACGGAAGGCCAACATCATGCGAATCTTACTTACCAACGACGACGGCATTCATGCTCCAGGCCTTGCAGCCATGCGGAATGCGCTTGCGCAGCTGGGTGAAGTGGTAGTCGTAGCACCTGCTACTGAGC
>CAYGQU010000385.1:0-3385 GCA_964352045.1 uncultured Planctomycetaceae bacterium | reverse complement strand
GCTCTATCCAGCTGAGCTACGGGCGCATGGCCATAAGTATCAACACTTTACGTCTTTCTGGGAAGACGGCAACTTGGGTCATCTTGCTAAAAACTTTAACTATCAAAATAAAAGCTGTCGAACCCCAGGCTAATTGGGCCTTTCTGATTAGGGAACGGATCTTTCTCGACTAACCCTTACGCACATCGTTCAATTGCTTCTTGAGCCGAGCCAATCGCTGAAACGGAATATTGCGACTTCATCCTAGCTCTAGTATTTTTACTGTTAAAACCAGGGTGAAGCTACTTGATGAATCGATCCGTAAATCGTTGCAATGCACCTCATGAGAGTTGTTGGTTAACAGCTTGCTTGTCGCTGACGTTAAGGGTTGATCTTGATGCGACATATATAACGGTCGCTTGTCATGTAGAGGGTGCTCCCTTTGTCATCGAATGCGCAGTTCGCGATACGTTCGCCCGTCATGATTGTGCCAAGATGCTTACCCTGGGCATTAATGACAAGCACACCTCCTGGGCCCGTTGCGAAAAGGTTTCCTTTGCGATCTGTTTTTAATCCGTCCGGATCACCTGCTCTTACTTTCCCCAAAGTATTTGCATCGAAAAAAAGTTTTTCTTTTTTGATATCAAGATTTTTGTCGAGATCATAAGCCATGATGATTTTTGCCGTTCGGTGCGATTGCGCGACATAGAGCCTCTGTTCATCGTGTGATAAGGCAATGCCGTTTGGCATAGGCAGCTCTTTCGTCATCAGTGTAACGACCCCACTCGGTTCAATCTTATAAACGCCCTGAAATTCGAGTTCTCGTTTTGGATCTTCGAGTTGCTTAGCTAAGCCGTAGGGAGGATCGGTAAAGAAAATCGTTCCGTTAGAGTGAATTACCAAATCGTTGGGACTATTGAATCGTTTTCCTTGGTACTTGTCAGCTATTGTTGTGTATTTGGACTTGGGGTGCGTTAACAGGCCTTCCATCTTTGCTACACGACGATCTCCATGCTGGCATAGTATTAATTCTCCCTGGTGATCAATCGCTAATCCATTCGATCCCGATTCCCCCGAGTGGGGTCCGTAGCCTGTAGAGCCCGAGGGTTTTAGATAGACACTTAGGCCTTTTTGTTCCGACCAAGAATAAATGGTGTTGGTGGGCACGTCTGAAAAGAGAAGGTGCTGTTGTGCTGATAACCAAACTGGCCCTTCACTCCAAGCAAAGCCATCGGCTACGACTTCAATCGTGGCATCGGTTGCAATCAATTGATCGATCATCGGATCGAGCCGCTCGATGCTTCCGATTGCCCTTGGTGGGAGGGCATGCGGCACCAACTCCTGCGCTGTAATCGTTGGCGTTAAGAACAGAAGGGCAATGTAGACAAAAAGCATACAAGGTTTTTTCATATCAGTACCCATAATTTGGTATTTTGCGAGTTTGTCTGTTGCAAACGGAACTTACTGAGTGACAAGAACCAAAAAGATTCGCTTGCGCAATCCCGTTTATAGGTACTATTATCCTAAAAGCTTAGTTACAATCAAATGCGAATCAAGTTGGGTAAAATAAATGATACTTTTGAATTTTTATTCTTCTAAGCTAATTCTTGCCGACAAATATTTTTATGTCACTTCATCAAGTTCGAGTCTATCCATCCGCCGAAGTCCTTAAGAAGGAAGATCAGCTTGCTTGGAAATTGGCTGAAATTGCGACCGACCAGTCAGCACTTGATCCGGTAGCAGTTGAAATGGTTATCAATCGTGTGATTGATAATGCTTCGGTCGCCATCGCGGCAATCAATCGTCCCCCCGTACGAGCGGCTCGGGCTCAGGCGCTCGCTCATCCACGCAACCAAGGGGCTTGTTTGTTTGGAATCGATAATGAGCAACGCTTTGAAGCTGAGTGGGCCGCATGGGCGAACGGGACAGCCGTGCGTGAACTTGATATGCACGATACTTTTCTTGCTGCCGACTACTCACATCCTGGAGACAGCATTCCACCGTTGCTAGCGGTCGCTCAGCAGTGTGGGGTCCCAGGCATCGACTTAATCCGAGGCATCCTCGCTGCCTATGAAATCCATATAGCTCTCGTCAAAGGAATTTGCCTGCACAAACACAAGAAAGATCACATTGCTCACCTTTGTCCAGCCCAAGCGGCAGGTCTTGGTGCAATGCTTGGATTATCAACCGATGTGATCTTCCAGGCGATCCAACAAGCAGTACACGTTTCATTTTCGACGCGACAATCACGCAAAGGTGAAATTTCTAGTTGGAAAGCGTATGCCCCAGCCCATTCGGGCAAGCTAGCTATCGAGGCTGTCGATCGCGCGATGCGAGGCGAGAAAAGCCCTTCACCAATCTACGAAGGAGAGGATAGCGTTTTGGCTTATATGCTTGACGGGGCCGAAGCAAGCTATGAAGTACCACTTCCAAAATTAGGCGAACCAAAACGTGCGATCCTTGAAACCTACACCAAAGAGCATTCAGCCGAATACCAGGCGCAAGCGATAATTGATCTCGCTTTTCGCATGCGCAAAATGATTACTGACTGGGAATCAATCAAACGAGTCACTCTTTATACGAGTCATCACACCCACTTTGTCATAGGCACGGGTTCAAACGATCCGCAAAAACTTGACCCAAATGCCACGCGTGAAACGCTTGATCACAGCATCATGTACATCCTCGCCGTCGCACTACAGGATGGACGTTGGCATCATGTCGATAGCTATCTCCCCGAACGCGCTACCCGCGCCGACACGGTCGCCCTTTGGCATAAAATTGTAACGGTCGAAGAAGCCGAATGGACTATGCGATATCATGCGACCAACCCGAAAGAGAAGGCATTCGGCGGTCGAGTCGTGATCGAGTTCCAAGACGGAAGTATGCTCGAAGACAAAATGTCTGTTGCCAATGCCCATTGTGATGGGAAACGTCCTTTTTCGCGTAAGGAGTACATTGGCAAATTCAATACCCTAACCGCGGGGCTTGTCTCTTCTGGCGAAAGTGAACGCTACCTCAATCTCTGTGAACGCATCCCTGAATTATCAGCTACCGAGGTTAGAGAACTTAACGTGCAACTTGAGAAATCGCTTGTCGATGGGTATGAACGCAATTCAGAAGGAATTTTTTAATGCTTTCGATTAACCAATCGGCTAGCCAAAAAAGGGCTACCCTGCGAAAGAAACTTAGTGCGGGTAATTTGCTTCGTTTCCCCGGTGCGTTTTCTCCACTCGTTTCGATGCTGGTCGAAAAGATTGGTTTTGAAGGGGTTTATCTATCTGGCGCTGCTCTTTCGGCTGACTTGGGGCTGCCTGATATTGGTCTAACGACTCTTTCGGAAGTGGCCGACCGAACCGAAGCGATTTCTCGTGTTACAAATCTGCCAACAATCGTTGATATCGAC
>CAYGQU010000384.1:0-3387 GCA_964352045.1 uncultured Planctomycetaceae bacterium | reverse complement strand
GTTCGATAGCTTCATTCACGGCAACGCGAAACGGAGTGCCACCGAAGAGAACTTCGTAGGTCGCCAGACGGAGCACGCTGCGGTCGGCACCGGCCATGCGTTTGAGGCTCCAGTTGGCAGCGATTTCGCCAAGGCGTTGGTCGATCGCCTCAAGATTCTGACGGGTGCCCAAAATAAGACTTAGGGCGTACTCTTCTGCTTCAGGGTTGTTGAGCCGACCGTGCAAGAATTCTTCCAGCTCGGCAACTGTAGCGCGTGAATTGACATCATCCTCAAAAAGGATTTGCAAAGCGACTTCACGGCAGCGGCGACGTAGTGGCATTTTTGATATTTAACGCTAAAGCTAAAGTTTGAATTCAAATTTGTTTTGAATAATCCTTAGGAGGTTGGCAAAGACTTGAGCAACGCCGCCATACGAAGTGCCACCTCGGCACACTCGCAACCTTTGTTTCAAACTGTCCCGCCAGCTCGGTTGATGGCTTGCTCCATCGAGTCGCACATCAAGACGCCGAACATGACGGGCAAACTGTGTTCGGTACCAATGCGCATCAGCGCGTCGGTCACACCTTGGTTAATCCAGTGGTCGTGAGCTGTCTCACCTTTTATTACAGTACCGAGGGTAATAATTCCAACATAGCGACATGTATCAGCCAGCCGTTGTACGATGACAGGAATCTCCCAAGCGCCCGGCACCCAGACTACGTCAATCGCATCGTCGTCGATTCCTCCCTCGACCAGCGTCTTAACGGCACCCTCACAAAGCTTGGTAGTGACCGACTTGTTCCACTCAGAAACAACAATTGCATATCGCTCATTGCTGTAAGTCACGGCATTGGCGGCAGGCTTTATTAAGTTAGGCATGAAGATAGTAGGAGCAGCATGAAAATAATAGGAGCAGAGTGTGACAATCAATCTTTGGGTATCTTATTCTTGCCCCACCACGGCCTTTCCGCAATCCACCCTCGCTAGCCTCTACGGTTCGCCAAGGCATAGAGTTTTGCTGCTTAGGTCCCTTCTTTCATACTCATTAAGAACTCAGCATTCGACTGCGTTTTTGCTAGCCGTGTCGTGAGCAGGTCCATCGCTTCGTGCGGATTCATTTCACTAAAGACGCGGCGAAGAATATTTACTCGTCGATGCTCTTCAGGATCCATGAGCATCTCCTCGCGGCGCGTACCGCTTCGGTCGATATCAATGGCAGGCCAAATGCGTTTATCGACTAGTTTACGATCCAGAATGATCTCTTGGTTGCCAGTCCCTTTGAACTCTTCAAAGATTACCTCGTCCATCCGGCTTCCAGTATCAACAAGGGCCGTCGCGATGATCGTTAGCGATCCCCCCTCTTCGACCTTTCGGGCCGATCCGAAGAACCGTTTGGGGCGTTGCATTGCATTGGCATCGATTCCCCCCGAAAGGATTTTCCCACTTGAAGGACACTCAGCATTCCAAGCCCTAGCGAGTCTTGTGATTGAATCGAGAAAGATCACCACATCTCGGCCATATTCAACCATCCGCTTCGCTTTTTCGATCACCATTTCAGAGACTTGTACATGGCGGGCCGACGATTCGTCGAACGTACTGCTAATGACTTCGCAGTTCGTGCCTTGGACTTCGCGCTCCATGTCGGTCACTTCTTCGGGCCGCTCGTCGATGAGAAGCATCATGACATAGGCATCAGGATAGTTCGTCAGTACGCTGCGTGCCATCTTTTGCATTAAGACGGTCTTACCAGCACGGGGAGGGCTCACGATCAAGCCACGTTGACCAAATCCAATTGGCACAACGAGGTCAACAACCCGCATTGCAACTTCGTCGGGTGTTGTTTCCATACGGATTCGTTCATCGGGATGCACTGCCGTGAGATCGTCGTAAGAGACTTTTCTCGAAAGAAGGTTCGGGTCATCGCCATTGATCGATTCAACTCGCAGCAAAGCGAAGTATCGCTCGTTTTCTTTGGGCGGCCGAATCGTGCCCGCAACGGTGTTACCATTTCGTAGGTTAAAGCGGCGAATTTGACTGGGCGAGACATAAATGTCATCGGGGCAAGAAAGGTAGTGGTAATCTGGGCTACGCAAGAAACCGAACCCGTCGGGCAAGATTTCAAGCGTTCCTTGGCCGAACATCATGCCATTGAGCTTTACCCGTTCTTTAAGAATCCGGAAAATCAACTCTTGGCGTTTCAGGCCAGAGACTTCTTCAATACCCTCCGATTCGGCCAGCTCGATTAGTGCTGGCATCGTGAGGCGTTGAAGCTCGGCAATGTGGATATTGCTGTCGGGCTCTTTTGCCTTGTCGATAGCTGGGCCAGCGCGGCGAACACGTTCGGCCGCTTTGTCGAGTTCTTCGGCAATCGAAAGGGGTTCTTCTTGGTCGAGGCGACGCAGAAGCTCTTGATCGATCTGTTCGCTTGGCGAAGCGTTGTAACGACCACCACCACGGCGAGGTATGTGAGGGCCACCCGAACGGCCAGGCCCGCTACCACTACTGGTGGAAGAGGTACGTGAATGGGGTGTTCGGCCTCGGTTGCTTAGCGGGCCTCGATTGCTCGTATCAGCCATGACGACGATAGTTCCTAATTTTGCTTCGATTGTTTCGTCAGTCAGAAAAGGCTAACGAAATCAAAAGGTAGGAGAAGCTTATGGTGGGGAGTTACTAAAAAGGGGTGTTAACCACGAATCAGGTCAACGTTTGCATTTGTGTGTGGGAGGGTAGGTTTGGCCATTCTGGGAGGAAAAGGCTGGGTGGTTATGGCCATTTGGTCATAACCTGTGTTTACGATGAAAAATCGTCTAGGTAGGGGGGCTAGTAGGGCGCTTGCTAATCTGGGCAGGGGTTACCCGATACATGGCTGAAAAGTCAAGGTCCACGCCATACTTTCGAGTATGCCAAAACGTGCTGTGAACTGGTAGCGAAATCAGGGGGAGTTTGGGAAGATTTTACGGAATTTTTCTTGTGTCTTGGCAATCAATAATTCGGCAAAGGCTCGTTTGAGAGATTTAAGCAGAGCCAATTTAGGCTTCGCCAAGGGCCTTGGCCCAAATTTCCCTAATTTTTTGCTTTGCTAACTCCTTTGAATCGCCTGGAATAACGTAATCTGCCAACTCTCTTTTCTTATTGATCGGCAGTTGAGCCCCCTCTCTTTGGGCTAGCTCGTCTGAATCCCATCCGCGGTGTGAGGCCCTGGCTTGGCGAATATCGTCGGGAGTCTCGACAAACAGCACCAAGTCGCATGACTTAGTCCACCCCGCCTCATGCAACAGAGGTATATCGAGCACCACCGCTGGCACCCCCCGTTGGGTGGCTAGCTCTAATTTCTTCTGAAGCCGCTGGCGGACCAGAGGGTGGATAAGCGATTCAAGGAATTTGCGATCTGCAACTAACTTGGGC
>CAYGQU010000383.1:0-3423 GCA_964352045.1 uncultured Planctomycetaceae bacterium | reverse complement strand
CGTTAAAAGGTAAAGTCAGCGAAGCAATTGTAAGCGAAGCACTCGAAGCCGATTTTTTCAACCGCCCACTCCCGAAGGCAGCTGACCGATATGATTTTGATCATGTCGATGTTTCTTCGCTATCTATAGAAGATGGTGCAGCAACACTCTGTGCCGTCACAGCTCGTGCCATTATCAATGCTGTTACTAAATTGCCTGAGCAACCGAAAACTCTGTGGGTAACTGGTGGCGGAGTTCATCATCCGGTTATCATGCAAATGCTTAGCAAACACTTCCAAAGCGTAAAGCGTGTTGAAGAACGAGGATTGAATTCCGAAACTTTAGAAGCCGAATGCTTTGCATGGCTTGCTGTAAGGCACCTCAAAAGACTACCGATTACGGTCCCCGAAACCACTGGTTGCAGCGAACCCATTTGCGGCGGCATGATCACGGTTTGAGCTTTGTCTAAGTTATTATCTGGTTTGTTAACTTGCCAGCCAGCAAAGCACATCCGCAAGCGCCTTCGGGAGCAAGCTTCATGGTCTTTAGAGGCAAGCCTAGTTGTTTAACGGCTGTCGATAATTGATTGCGATACGTTACCGACCTTTGCAACAGACTCCCCCCAAGATAAAGCGTGAAACCTTGCCGAGCTGAATCCGGTTGTCTATTCAAACGATCCCAGGCGATACTTATTTCGTTAGCCAAGAGGCTTGCCTCGACTTGTAATAATCGCATCGCGGCTTGGTCTTGCTGGTTCGCCAAATTTATTATCGATTTGGCCACTGAGGCAATCATATGACGTGGGTTTTTTGCTCCGTAGATGGCATGCTTTAATTCGCTTATTTCGTCGATTGATAAAGCCTCGAATAAAGCTGATGTCATAACATTCTCTTCGTTTCGATCAAACGAACGTACGACTTCTCGAATCGCACGCCGACCGATGGAAAAGCCGCTTCCTGCATCGTCGAGAAGATACCCCCAACCACCAACCGTTGTGGTATTGCCTGCATGATCTTGTACGAGCACAGCAGAACCAGTGCCTGCAATAACACCTATCGCTGACTCTCCCTGCACAACATTGGCCAACAAAGGAGCCGTATCACTTACAACAACGACTTGATTAGCAAAACCTTGGCTTTGAACCCAGTTGGTAAAATATTGCTTAGCGGTGGGATTGGCCGTTCCAGCAATCGCAAAGACTGCTTTCTGAATCTGCCTAGATTTGTCATTCCAGTCGGCTGATTGCTTGGCAAGACTTACGGCTTTGGTAATATGATTAAATGCAGTTTCCCAACCGACTGACAAAGGATTACTCCCTTCGACCACACTTTCGCCAAGCAAGCACTGGAGACCACTATTTTTTGTTGATTCTAATTGTGTTGTCTGTGAGACCAAAACGGCTGTGGTTTTCGTGCCGCCACCATCAACACCGAGAAAATAACTTATGGCTTCGGACAAGTTTTCACCATCGGGTTACTTAGTTGAAATCGGCTACTGAAACGTTGCTGGTGCATTACCAAAATCTAATGTGCTTACAACGAATCTTGCGGACGCAATGAAACCTGCGGGCTACGAAGAATGAGTGTTGCGACAGCAATTCAGGGTCAACCGCTATGGTAACCAGAACCATAACTTCCTGATAGGAAGCATGCCATTAGAAGAAGATCTAAAGCTGTGTCTGCTTACGAACAGCTCGTCCGACGCGACCTTGATGTGTCTTTAGGCATTGATGAGCTGCCTCGGGCGGCAAGCTATTCATCTCGGCAACGATTGCCATTTTGACGTCACCACCGCATAGATCAAGCAAATCAGACGCTTCTTGCTTGGTAAGTCCAGTGGCCAAACTAACAATCCTCACAGCGCGAGAAATCAACTTTGAGTTGGTCGGTCGCAGATCGACCATCAAATTACCGTATGTCTTGCCAATCAATATCATGGCACCAGTCGTGAGTGTATTGAGTACCAGCTTAGTTGCAGTTCCTGCTTTCAAGCGTGTTGAGCCCGTAATGACTTCTGGCCCTACGACAGGCGTGATAGCAAGATCAGCATACTGAATTACTTCTGCCTGGATATTGCAACTTAACGAAATGGTGAAGGCCCCGACGTTTCGAGCATAGTTCATGCCGCCAATCACATAGGGCGTTCTGCCGCTAGTGGCGATTCCTACGAGCACATCGCGACGGCCTAGATCGATATCAGCAAGATCACTTGCTCCGAGTTGTGGGTTGTCTTCCGCTCCTTCAACCGCGACACGCAGAGCCGAATCTCCACCCGCGATGATTCCTATCACTTGCTTCGGATCGGAATTGAAAGTGGGTGGACATTCAGCCGCATCGAGGACACCTAGCCGTCCTGATGTACCAGCACCCATGTAAACTAAACGTCCTCCCTTTTCGAGCCGATCCGTGATGACTTCCATGGCACGAGCAATCGACTCGGCTTCGCGCCCAACCGCCTCGGCTACAAGGGCATCTTCCGAATTGATTAAACGAACAATTTCTAATGCCGACAATCCATCCAGCCCATTAGAGGCTGGATTGAGACCTTCGGTCGTAAGATGTTCAAGCGTGATATGGGGCTTCGACATAACGAAGTGGTTTCACTGCAAAAACGAGGAGGATTCAATAAAGGAAAAACGAATAGAACTGAATTGGTCTTAAAAAACAGGTTCTTAACCACCTGCCTTTAATGATTGGCTAAAATAAGGATACTTCTCTACATCACAATAAAGACATTACCAGTTACTGTATGTTTCCACTTTACAGTCAAGATCGGCAAAGTGTGACCAACATATGCGCAAGAGAAAAACAGCATTGCGCAACCGATTACCTCGGTTTGTCTAAGTTGTTACTTTATTATGTCGGAATGAGGTTAATCGGCTTCGCTTCCACGAGCCTCGAGGCTCGTAGGTAATTTCCCCTATAATCTAGCCAAAAACCCGAGAACCATTGCCCCATTTAACCCCGCTAGCAAACGCCTCGATCTCTCACCTCGATTTGATCCTCTTGGGTAGTTACCTACTTTTGACGATCCTATGGGGGGCCTGGCCTAGAAAAATAAAACAAGACGAAAATTCCTATCTGTTAGGCGGACGCTCGATCGCCTGGCCTGCACTGACTCTCTCGATCGTAGCGACTGAAACCAGCACCGTGACGTTCCTCAGTCTCCCGGGACAAACCTTCAAGGAGGGGGGAGACATGACGTTTCTTCAAATCACTTTGGGATACATTGTTGGCCGACTCGCGGTTGCCTTTTTTATCTTGCCGGAATACTTCCGGGGTGCTTGCTTCACTGCGTACGAAGTTTTGGAAAGTCGCTTTGGCAATGAAGTTCGCCGTGCTGCGTCGATCGTCTTTCTACTCTGTCGAACTTTGGCAGATGGATTGCGTTTGTTTCTTACTGCCCTTGCATTGCAGCAAGCGCTCGGTTGTGATTTTAATCTTT
>CAYGQU010000382.1:0-3432 GCA_964352045.1 uncultured Planctomycetaceae bacterium | reverse complement strand
CGGCTACACTTCCCCAGTTCCTTAGCCAAGAAGCAGAATTTGGTAGCCTGTGGCGCGCAGCGCGAGCTAGCAGTAGTAAGAGCGACGCGACTCAAAGCGGTAGATTAGACAATGAAACACTCGACAGCGGGGCTCGTTATGCTCTCTTCATGGCACCGCGACTCGGGATGCAACAGCTGGTTTCTGCGATCGAGCAACAACTGCCCACCGATCGGCTACTTTGTAACCAGCCAGTTGGTGCGTGTCGCCCGACTGAAGATAATTCTACGGGTGCTTGGGAGCTCTTTGCGAGTCATGATTCGGTAAACGACGGGAAAAGACTTGGTAATTTTGATGCGGTTCTGTCTACTTTACCCTCTTATTGCTCAGCCTTGCTGGTGGATGATTTTGATCGTTCACTCAGCAAATCGCTCGCTTCGATCAAATACGCGGGGGCATCGGTCGTTTGCCTTGGTGTAAGAGATGAGCAAATCAGCAAACCAATCGATGGATTTGGATTTGTCGTTCCGGCAATTGAAAAAAGGGAAATCATCGCCACTAGTTTTTCGAGTTACAAGTTCCCAGGCAGAACGCCCGAAGGATGTACGCTGCTGCGAACCTTTGTCGGTGGAGCCATGCAGGCAGAATTGGCCGATCTCGACGACGAGGCATTGATCTCTCTTGTTCGTAAAGAACTAGTCGAGTTAATCGGCTTACAAGGTGATCCGCTGATTACGAAAATCGCCCGTTGGCCACGTCGCATGCCTCAGTACCATGTGGGTCACTTGGCCAAAGTCAAGAGAATCAAAGACTTAACGACAAATTGGCCGGGCCTTGCCCTCGCGGGTGCTGCTTACGATGGAGTCGGTGTGCCCCAGTGTATCCACTCAGGCGAGCGGGCAATTGACCTACTGCTAGACAATTTGGGTTGAAGTCGCATGAATGTAATAAACCCGGCAGGAAAAAATTCCTGCCGGGTCTTTACATTCATTATTATTTCAGCTGTTCGGCTGATAATTGATTCCTAATCTCATTCAATTATCGTTGTGCCATGCGAACCATTTCAATTTCGTAGTAAGCAATCGCCTGACGGTTGACGAACTCAAGATCGGCTTGACTCAAGCGGGCCATCGGGACGATTGCCTGCGTACCATCAATTTTGGCAAGTTTTACTTGGTTACCGTCGATCGAAATCAGTCGCCCTACGCATGAGAAGCTGCCTGTGTTATCTACCCAGTTACGAGTCCCGTCGCTTTGGTAACCGCCCGGTTCGTTAAGAATAGCACCGAAATCACCAAAGAGGTCATCAACAGCATCAAGGTCTTGTTCTTTAGTAGGAGTCTTCTCTGTCGGCAAAGCTTCGGCAGGTACTTCCTCGCTAGGCACCTCATCAAACATTGGCTCTTCATCAAAACCGCCGAAAAGATCATCGGCTGCCTCATCGCTTGTAGATTCTTCCGCTGGTGCAGTCGGTGCGGCTGGTTCTTCGGCTGGAACTTCGTCAAATCCCCCAAACAGATCATCCGCCGCTTCCTCGGCAGCCGGCGTCTCTTCGCTGGGTTCGTCGCCAAACAAACCACCTTCGTCGAAGGTATCTTCCATTGGTGTATCATCGACAGGGGCAGGTTCTTCAACAGGTTCTTCAACCACGTCCTCGAACAGGGGCTGTGGCTCTTCACCAAAGCTTTCGTCGCCGAACAGGTCTTCTGCTGGCTCCTCCACCATTGGCTCCTCCACCATCGGCTCAACTTCCTCATCGAAGCTCTCTTCGCCGAACAAATCCTCAGCAGGCTCCATTGCAGCAGGTTCTTCTACCATTGGCTCGTCGCCAAACAAACCACCCTCATCAAAGGAATCTTCAATCGGCTCTTCAGAGGGTGCTTCTTCCATGGGTGCTTCTTCCATCGACGAATCTTCTTTAGGAAAAGCCTCCGTGGCAGGCTCATCGTCGAACATTGGCTCAGATTCGGCTCCCGAGAGATCGTCACCGAAAAGGTCGTCGACTGGCTCGTCGGCCATTGGCTCTTCAACCGCTGGCTCCTCATTGTTCATTGGTTCATCACCAAACAGACCACCGTCAAATGAATCTTCCTCATTAAAAGAAGCTGGCTCTTCGGCCGTTGGTTCTTCGACTGATTCCTCGGTAAAGTCAGAGAACATCGGCTCAGGTGATGCTTCGAGTTCTTTAACTTCGACGTCGGCTTCTGGTTCAGTTGCTACCGGGGCACTCGAAAAACCTTCGGCCTCAAGAATCGGTTGAGGTGCAACAACCGGGGAAGCTGCCTTCGCAGGTGTTGGCTCGGGAGAAATTTCTGAATAGACCGTTTCGCTCGGTAACGATTCTGTGGGAGTTACATAGTAGGAAGAGTCTGGCGAGCTACTACTGGCCGAATCGCATCCGCAATCCGCATCGTCAGCAGCAAATTCACTCGTATTTACAATCTCGGATGAATCACAAGAGCTACATTCTCCAGCGGCCTCATGGCAGTAGCTAACAGCTTCATGACAACTATAAACGGGGCCACAAACAACCGTAGTTTCGCACCAAGACGTGACTTCACAGGGAGAATAGCAATCGGTAATACAGCAAGGAGCGACAGGTTGGAAGCAGGTGCCCAACCATCGTCCTGCCGAGGCATTGCCGACAGTTAAAGTGAAAGTAAGCAAGACGGCAAGAAACGTGCGAATCAATTTCATGGGATTAAATCGAAGGTATGATTAACTGTTTGGATTTATTTGACTGACTTAACTATTATTACTAGAGCAATCAGAAACGTACGAAGCACTTTAGTTAACTATTGCTTTACTAGACTAACCGGGTAAGAAAGCTTGTGCGTCCGTTTACTATTCGAGGTGGGGTAGCATCTACGAGGATGAATGAAGCAGGGGGGATGAATGAAGCAGGTCTTTCGGGCCACAGCCTAATCGAGAGAACCATCATTTATCCTAGCCATGACTTTGCAGTCTCGCAACGAAACAATTCCTAAAAAGCCTCTAAAAACGGCCTAAGAAGCATCATTGCCGATTGTAAGGCCATACTCGGTTTGGAGATAACTTTCGGTTTTTCCTAGCCATTGCTGGATTAGCTCAGTTTGCTTTTGATGCTGGATTTGAGCCTGAGAAAAAGCTTGTTTCTCAAGCAGTGGCGGATCGCCAAGAACTGACTTTTCTTGTATTTCGATGGTCCGTTTCACTAAATCGGCACTCTCAGCGTACCATTCGCTCAAGCGTACCCCAGCGGACAAGACTTTGGGATCAACCAAGGTGCAGTCCAAATTGCGAATCGCCTTTTGGGCATAATCGAACATTTGTCGGCGAAGAAGCATCGCACGTGACTTGTCTGCGGCTGGGTTCTCGGTCATTTGAATCGAAACCGGAGTTGAATCGAGTCGTTCATCGAGCCGATTAATTTCCGCCATGACCTTTGTCAGGGCTTCCCAATACTTTTTGGTC
>CAYGQU010000381.1:0-3436 GCA_964352045.1 uncultured Planctomycetaceae bacterium | reverse complement strand
ATCAAGCACTTTGGCGATATCCCTCGCTCGCAAAAGTCGTTGCAACCCGTTCATCTAGAGGGATAAAATTGTCGTGTGGTAACCCGAATAAAACTGCCCTGGTCAAGGTTTTGATCTCCAACCTTGTGGGTTAGCCGAACCTCGCCGTTCCGTCTGTAACGACTGGAACAATCGCACGCCCTAACGTCTCAGAACAGTGTCAGGAAACCGCGGTTACTTTCACGCCTGCCACGCTAGCAGACGATATGGTCGCATAGGCGATTTCTCTGTTTGGGAGTTTTCTCGTTGAGAAGTTAAACCTTTGGGAAGTCGTCAAGAGACCTGGAACCAAAAAACGACAGGATTACTTTCTGGCCCGATGCCCGTGATGTGGAGCCGTGGACGCACGCCTCTCTCGCACGATCGCCTAGTTAGAAAGACGAGCGACTTGGACGACGCAACATCGACTTAGGTGGTCGGGTAAGAGGTTCCCTCGACTCCACACTAGACACGGTCGCCCCACGTGGGGCAGCCTTCCCATTCGTAAAAACTTTTTGAGGTGTTCCCATGACACGTATCAACACGAACGTTAGTTCGCTGGTTGGTCAGAACAACCTGTCACGCGCTAACTCGGACCTAAGCACGTCGCTTACCCGTCTTAGCACAGGTCTTCGGATTAACAATGGTGCAGACGATCCTGCTGGTTTGATTGCTAGCGAAAAGCTTCGCAGTGACATCACCAGTATCGAAGCTGCGATTAGCAACACAGAACGTGCTAACCAAGTTATCGCCACTGCTGACAGTGCGTTAGCTGAAGTAAGCTCGCTTCTTAATGACATTCGTGGTTTGGTTACCGAATCAGCTAACTCGGGTGCTTTGTCCGAAGATCAGTTGAACGCTAACCAGCTACAGATCGACTCGTCGCTTGAAGCAATCAACCGAATTGCTCAAACTACGACGTTCCAAGGCAACAACCTACTTGACGGTAGCCTTGACTTTACCACAACAGCTGGTACCAACTTCGCACAAATCACTGACTTCAGCATCGACCAAGCTAACTTGGGTGCTACCGGGTCGATCAGCCTATCGGTTGATGTTGACACCGCTGCTACACAAGCACAGGTTGACATTGCTGACATCCCAGCTGCAACCACTCCATCGGCTGCTACGTTTGATGCAGATATCACGACGGCAGCTGAAATTATCGGTTCAACTGAATTTGATTCGGCCGGCGAACTCGGTGTAATTACCCTTACCGACGACACCGGAGACGGTGGATCGGCTGCTGCAATTACAGACATCGTCGTTGTTGACGGTACGTCAGAAGGTACAGCTCTTGCTAGTGGTGTACTTACCGTAACAGCTGACATTTCAAATGCTACTAATACTGTTGCAGCAGTTTTAGGTGTCATTAATACTGACAGCGCAACGCTTGGCATTGTTGCTACTTCGGATGCAACAGGAACCGATTCCGTTACAGCAGGTCTTGCAAGTACGGCAGGAACGATTGTCACCACGGGTCAGCAAGCAATTGCTTCAGGTACTGATGGTTTTACGGTTACCGCACTCAATACGGGTACGGACTACAATGCAACCGATATTTCGATTGCTGAAGATACTGGCTTGACTGCTGGTACGGTAGAAGCTGCTTACAACTCGACAAGTGACACGATCGAAATCACTTCGAATGGTGTAGTCACGCTATCGGATATCGAGACAGCTATTGAAGCAATTGTCGATGATAATGACGATGCCCTCTTTAGTGTTGCTGTTGACTCCGGTTCAGAAGACTTGATTGTTGATTCCGGTGACGGAACACTTGCATCTGACGTGCCATCGGGTGACCGTGTTGCTGGTGTTGGTGGTGGTGGCTTGACCGAAGACCTTGTCTTCGAACTCGCTGGTGCAACTGGCTCGGAAGTCTTCAATGTCCAATCGGGTACAACCATCGACGAATTGGTTAGCCAAATTAACTTGGT
Source organism: uncultured Planctomycetaceae bacterium (assembly GCA_964352045.1). Taxonomy (GTDB): domain Bacteria; phylum Planctomycetota; class Planctomycetia; order Pirellulales; family Lacipirellulaceae; genus CAYGQU01. The sequence goes on along the minus strand of CAYGQU010000381.1, from coordinate 1,478 downwards.
ATCCGATGCGACGGGTGTTGAAGCAACTGCCAATGGCACGACGCTTGAGTTGACTTCAACTGCCTATGGTAGTGACGCGTTTGTTGACGTTCGTGTCATCACCGAAGGTACGGGTTCAACCCCTTCGGGTGAATTCACCACGGCGATTGGATCGAACTCGCGTGAAATCGGTGCGGATATCATCGCCACGATTAACGGAACGCAAGCCAATGGTGATGGTAACTCGTTGTCGATTAACACATCGACACTTGACCTGAACTTGTCGCTCGCAGCTGACTTCACTGGTACCGTAAGCTTTGACATCACCGGCGGTGGTGCATTGTTCCAACTTGGTCCTGATGTGGTCTCGAACCAACAAGCACGTCTTGGTATCACCAGCGTGAACACTGCCCGTCTTGGTACGGAAAGTGGTGGTTTGTACGAGCTTCAGTCGGGTGGAGATTCGGACCTAGCTTCCGATCCAACGACGGCAGCTGCGATTGTTAACGAAGCGATCGATCAGATCACTTCGCTTCGCGGTCGTCTTGGTGCTTTCCAAGCAACCACGCTTGACTCGAACCAAGCTGCTCTTAACAACACGCTTACCAACCTAAGCGAAGCTGAGAGCTTGATCCGTGACGCTGACTTCGCTGCTGAAACAGCGAACCTCACTCGTTCGCAGATTCTTGTTCAGTCGGGTACTCAGGTCTTGGCAATCGCCAACCAAAACCCACAGAACGTCTTGTCGCTACTCGGTTAATCCCTCTTGGATTAACAGCCGCTTAGTACAAGAGCCCTTTCGAGGGTTAGCATTAAAAACGATCCGACCCGGTTTTCAATTTGAAAGCCGGGTCGGTTTTTTTGGGGTAAGACGGACCCTAGAGCCCGCCGATTCTTCTGCCGGTTATACGCATTCTACGCAAAGTACCCGACGCTTGTGATAGCATCCGATGAAACCAGCAGCCCTTCTTCAAGCCTTAAGGCTTACCTGGCCGATAAGATCAATGCGGCTGTGCGCAATCACCTAAACCCTTGCTACCTGTGCGCCCAGAATAACCTAAGTTTGTAAGCCTTTCGCTTCGAGGGTCTTACACCGCATTCATCCTACGTCTAGCCGATTCGTTTATGTCCTCCATCCAATCCAGCGTTGGCCTGATTTCAGGCATCAACATTGAAGATACGGTCAATCAGTTGATCGCTATCTCTGCACGGTCACGGACAAACCTACAAACTCGCAATGCGGGTATTCGGCAAGAGCAAGCTGCCGTGGGTACGCTCTCGGCGACGCTACTCGCTTTGCAGTTTACAACGAACAATCTAAAGACCGATGCCTTTGATGCGCGTTCAGTAACTTCTAGCGACGAGTCGATTGCTACCGTCTCGGTTCAAGAGGGAGCGACACCTAGCAAAGGGAGCTTTTCGTTCACTTCACTTCAGACTTCATAGGATCATCAGTTGTTTTCCTATACGATCATCGATCCGTGGAGCAGCGTCGGCAC
>CAYGQU010000380.1:0-3445 GCA_964352045.1 uncultured Planctomycetaceae bacterium | reverse complement strand
ATGCATGTACGTCCTTTCGCTCAACAACGCCTCGGACACCAGCTTCGTGACTTAAGACGATTGCAAAAGATCAAATCGACATACAAAGGAATCTAAGGGGTCAGGCCTGCTCTGTCGAAAAGCTTGAATCTTCGGTTGTAACTGCCTCTTAAATGATTGACCAAACACTGGAAAACATGGTCCATTCGGAATCACAACTTTCGATGATAAGCTCGTAAATAAAGGTCCTCTACAGAGCAGATCAGGCCTCTTTTTATTAAAAGAGAGGCCTGACACCTTATTGGTGTTTCTTGAGTTCAGCGACAATCCGGCCATATCCCCAGCCTGTCTTTCTGCCAATTCGGATGACCAATTCACGAACCGATTCAACCGCTCTGATGAGGAGGCTAAAATAGAGGCTTACGGTCGAGTACCTGCTGAAAGGGGATCGCTATTCTCTAACAGACGTAGACCTCAGCGGCTTTGTTGAGGTTGCCACGGAACGGCACCAGCTTGCTGAATGTGAAGCATAAGTTCATTTCTCAAGTTTTTTGCTATTTCACTGTCTGACGCAATTGGTTTTTCCTCATACGGGTCGTTTTCCAAATTCACTAATACCATTGGCTCAACCGGAGAACTCTGCTGCAACTTCCATGGGCCTTTTCGAATCGCATAATAGGCCCGTCCTTGGTACCTAGCATTTCCTTCGCGGCGTACCCAAACTAATGTGCGTTCAGGATCATCGCTGCCGCCTTGCAGCCATATATCAGTCAAAGATCTACCATCGACACGCGTCGGAGTTTTCACTTTAGCAATTTCGCATAGCGTCGGCAGGAAATCCATGGTCATTCCGATTGCATTGGTTCGTTGCCTTGGAATCTTCCCCGGCCAAACAACACATGTGGGAACGCGAATTCCGCCTTCCCAATGGTCCTGCTTTCCGCCTCGCAATTTCCCATTGCTTTGCGCGTATTTAATTGATCCACCGTTGTCAGACGTAAAAATCACAATGGTATTGTCTTCGATACCAGCAGCCTTGATCGAGGCAAGCACTTTTCCTATTCCGTCATCCAAGTGCTCAACAAAAGCAACATTTGCGGCACGTCGTTCATTAAGATGAGGCTCACGGGTTTTCACCTTGGTGAGCCAGCGCTTCGGTGGCTGGATTGGAAAATGGGGAGCATTGTAGGCTAGATACAGGAAGAACGGTTTATCCTTCCTGCTTTGATCACGGATGTAGTCGATCGACCATTGTGAGAACAGGTCGGTTGCATGCCCTTGAGGATCAATCACCTCCTCATTACGTCGCATCCAGTTCTCTTCGCCACGAAGGTGCGTCCAATAATCGTCCATCATATCGCCGAGGAAGCCTTGGAAAAAATCAAATCCTCGTGCATTAGGTAAGTTGGGCATTTCAAATCCTAAATGCCATTTTCCAACCATAGCTGTGTTGTAATCTGCTGACTTCAGCAACTGCGGGAGAGTACCGGCGGTGGGATCAAGGTAACCCCAACTATCCGGTCTCCATTGTCGAATGACTCCTGGCACTCCAACATGGTCAGGATAACAACCAGTCATTAGAGAGGCTCGCGTAGGAGAACAGACAGTGCAGTTAGCATAAAACTGATCGAATCGCATTCCCTGTGTCATCAATTGGTCGATGTGTGGCGTGCGCATATCGGTTGCTCCGTAGCATGCCAAGTCACCATATCCAAGGTCATCAACAAGAATCAAAACGATATTGGGCTTTTCTTCGGCAATAGAAAAAGAGCAAAGAACTCCAACGGCTACAACGGCAGGAACGAAACATTTCAACCCACGAAGTGATCCTGCCAGCTGGAAATATGTTGAAAACACTGGTCACTACTCCCCTGGATTTTCATCAGTATTGAAAATGATTATGTTGAAGAAGAGGTCTCCTTATAAGTTACGCCACCTGCACCGACTAAGACAGCCCAGCATGCCTCTTGATCCCAACTTTAGTCCGGTTGGAGAGTTAGGATTCAGCTTCAATGAGCTTCCATCTTTAATGGGTAGCAGTCGTAGAAAATGAATTTTGTCCTGGCGAAATCTTGGAAAAGATAATTCAAGGTCTATCCTGAATTCCTCAGCAATATCAATTCTATCGCCTCGCTGAGGTACTAATACTTGGGTAAAGAGGTAAGTGCGACCTCGGCAAAAAATTCAGCCAACGGATGTAGAAATTCGATGACAATAAATGGTGTTTATCAGATGTCAATCTAGTTGAATACCATGTTTAATCAATTCGTATGAAGAATAATGCTACTCTCTTTCCTGTCCCTTTCCTGAAACTTGGATCGGATACTTTCATCATTAGACAGATGCTCAAAATCAGTCGGGCTAACCCAATTTGGCGCTGCTAGATCCTGTTCTCCGGCGATAAATCGGTTGTAATAATTGCGATAAGAATCATTTGCATAGGGATAAGCATCAAACTTTCGGCCATCGCCCTTCAATCGTGGATCACCCTGATCCGCTAGCTTCTTCATAAGCCATTCATGTAGCTGTTTAGAGATTGACTGGTGAGACGGATCGCTTGCTAAGTTATGAAGACAAGAGGGGTCGTCAGCTAATGAGTACAACTCTTTTTGCCCTCGCTTGCCGAAACACAGTTGCCAAGGACTCTCGTCAATTCGTTGGCGGCGAAAGTCGAGAACCGCTGTTTTCGTTGGGCCGCCATCGGTGTTCAAGTAACCAGTGACAGGATCGCACATAGGCCAACGCTCTGGCTCGAAATTATGCAGGTATAACCAGCCATTTCGGACAACGCCACGAATCGGATAACCAACGTCATTGGGGCGACCAACGTCATGTCGCTCTTGGCCAAGTAACGCATAGTCCCGACTCGCATCGATACGGCCTGACGACTCTGACCGGAAGATCGAAACTAGGCTGCGACCATCAGTTGCTTCCATTCCCACAGCATTCGGGGAAGCGATGTCCACTACATCAAGGAGAGTCGGTGCAACATCGACTAAACTGATGTAGTCATCAACCACACGTCCTGGAACCGTAATTCCGGCTGGCCACATGATAGCCATTGGTAGGTGCGTTGATGTCTCGTAAGCGGCACCCTTACAGCGGGGAAACGGCATCCCGTTATCCGAGGTCACTATGACCAGAGTATTCTGCAACTCGCCCCGCTCTTCCAAAAGACGAAGCATTTGTCCTAAGTGGCGATCAAAGTGTTCGATTTCGTAGGCGTAGTCAAGCATGTCCTGACGAACCTCTTCCGTGTCTGGCCAATAGGCGGGCACAGAGAGCGCTTTAGGAGACTTGTCGGTTCGAGCAGCCCCGGTTCCGTACTCGTATCGTCGATGTGGTTCGTGGCCTCCATACCAGAAACAGAAAGGAGTACCTTCGGGCCGCGCGGCAAGAAAATCCGAAAAATTGGCTGCGTAATCATTACTGCTGATACCCGTTGTTAAAGGGGCTGTCTTTCTAC
>CAYGQU010000379.1:0-3452 GCA_964352045.1 uncultured Planctomycetaceae bacterium | reverse complement strand
ATATTGCTTCTCCCACAACAGGACCACGAATCGCCCGCATCTGTCCGTTCGATCCAAACCCACAGGCGACTAGGTCACCTACTTTCGTCAGTTCAGAAGTTTTAACAGGGAGCAATTGACACGACGCTGTGCGAAGCAATGCCACGTCATTCTGTCGATCCATCGCAACAATCTCGGCAGGTGCTTTGTACAGGAGCGAATCATTGGGTTTTAAGAGTAAAGTCTTACCCTGTCCCTCATCGAATAAATGCGCACAAGTCGCGAAGTAGCAAAAGTTGTTTCTCCTGGCGACAAGTGTTGCTGTGCCAAGGGAAGCACCCGAAGCAGTTTCATGCCTTACGCGAACGACCGATTGAATCGAGGCGACAATGGGCGAAGGTAACGATGAAATGGGGTTGGTAGATGGTGGCCGATTCGTTACGAAGCGATTTGGTGGCAGACAGCCCTGTGGGCCGCATTGGGCATTTACATCGGCAAGGTAACTCAACAGTAACAAACAAGTTAACAACCTGATAATTTGCTTCTTTTTTATTCGCGAGAAGTATTTCATAATTCGCTTACTCCCCTGAAAAAGTAAATTCGTAATGATAAAAAGGGCTCCGTGCTAAGTCGGCTGGCTCGGTAAGCCGATCGGCCAATTGCGGCGTTGGATCAACGCCCCCCGCGAGTCGGTCTGCCATAGCACATGCCTGACTACAGAACGGAGGGCGTCGATCAATCGCACGATCTTCAACATCTGGCGTTACGAAAGTTCGTACCAATGGCAAATGCAGTAGCGATGCTTGGATTACTGCACCGTAGCCGTAGTCGCAACCAGTTAATTTTCGCATGTAGCGTGTCGAGGCCTGAGCATCGTACTCGGGCCACCGATTGTTAGGATTGGCACGAAACAAATCGATTCTGCCTGGATAACGTCGAACCTGGCTTGCCAAGGTAACGGCACGTCCGCCATGCCATTCACGCACTTCTAAACAGAAGGGGGTTTCTTCCCACCAAGCGAGTTTGGCGGCGTGCGAGTGAATACCGCGACCTGCAATCGAGATCATTCCACGACGACGAAACAACAACAAATCGCCATCTTCCAGTTGATCAGCAAAGTCACCCAAGCGGACAAAATTACGATAAGGCAGTGTCATCCATTAGTCCTTAGATTATTAATAACGATCCATAGCAAGGCACAAAAAAAGAGCCCGATATTGACTTACTCTGAAACGAATCAGAGAAAATCAACATCGGGCTCTTGGAAATGCCAGACAATGAATCTTAACGATTCTTTGTCATGACTTGGTTAGATGCCTTTTGCTTGATGGAAGTATTCTACCCCAAGAGATGGCTCACTTTCAAAGAGAAAGTCTTATCGAGAAAGAGAAAATGCAACTCACTATTTGTCGATTATCTTGCTGACGCAACCCGACCTATCTCGGTGCTTTCTAAAGCTGAGAACTCGCCCCACACGGGCAAATGATCCGAGACTTCCTCGGCATTTTCTTTTGATAAACCATAGATTCCTGGGAAATCAAAGACGCCTGATCTTCCGGTAAACTCCGTCGTTGCCAAACGCGAAATCAGTAAATTGTCATGGAGCCGATTGCCAACCGTGTTCGTTGCTTCGTCTTTGATCAACGGATAAATACCAGGCAATCTCGAAAGAGCGTAGAGATCTGTAGGAAGTAACGTGCGGCTTGAAACGCCCGGCGTTCTTGGTCCTGCTGCCGGAACCGCTGTGTTAAAGTCACCGAGCAAAATAACATCGTCCTCCGTTTGGCCACCGATCGGCATGCGTTGCACTGCCTGATAGGCTCCATAAAGAGCATCCAACTCTTGAGGCACTTCGTCAGGATCAATGTGGGTATTCATTAACATAAAAGTAAACGCTTGGTCGGGCCGCGCTAGCTTTGTTTGAAACATCGCAACATAGGGCTCTCGATGCAGAGCATCCGACGTATCTTGCATCTCGAAAACAACCTGCGGATGAATATTGATCGTTGCCGTATTGAAAACAAAGGCATACTGCTCGGTACTGCTTGTCCGACCCAAGCGACGGCTGACCCGTGCGTCGTAGAGCGTCTTCCCCGGTTGATTCACATAATTACGCAGGAATTTTTGGATGAAATAATCATCTTGTGTTCGAATTTCTTGAATCGCTACGACGTCAAATTGACGAATGATCTCTCCCAAGAGTTTCATCACCGGCTCTTTGCGTGACTTAGAATCGCCGAATATCTCAATGTTAAACGAAGCGATCTTGATCGTTGGCGCAAACGAAGTGGGTGAGTAACCGGGCGCAACTTGGGGGGCGTATTGCTGGGCGCTTCCTTGAGCCGATTGCCCATAAGTTGGCTGAGGACCGTAACTCGGTTGTGATCCGTAATTCTGTTGTGAATAGTTGGATTGCTGATAAACTGGTTGTTGATCATTCGCTTGCGACTGATTCAAAACGCCCGTGGCAACTCGCGCATAGCGTCCCAGATCAGCTGGGGTCATACCTTGGTAGATTGACCAACCCCCACCAGCAATCAGCGCGATAAGTCCTAGAGATAGAATTCTTGGCACGGAAGCCCCTCCTTGGGCAATCACAGTGACGTAGCAATAACAACCTCTTGCAAGCCGCCTAAAAACCAGAGTCGAGCTAGAGAATCGCGATAAAGATAGCAGTCGAGCTGTTTTGAACCTAGATGAATCAGACCGTGCTAGCGGATGGATAGCACAACAATAGCCTCCGGCGTCCACATCAGGGGAAAAGATGCCTAAAACCGGATGCTTTGGTAGGAAAACACCGATTATTCAAGCCTTCACGACGTGTGCTATCACCTATAATTAAGAGACCAAGTCGGCCCCTCAAGACGCGACGAACATGCCCCTGTTATCTCAATCACGCCCGATCACTTGCTACCAACTGCTACTAAGCTGTTTTGTGAGTGTCGTTTGCGCTGACGTGGTCGAACTAAAAAATGGTGGCAAGCTACAAGGTGAAATTCTACGTGATGCTCAGCTACCCCGATCCGTGATGGCAGTCGAGTCACCTTGGGGACAAATCGTTATTGATCGACGTGAGATCAGAAAACTCACGACCGAAAGCCCGAGCCTTACCGAATATCGTCGCCGAGCACCAGCTGTATCCGACACGGTCCCCTCGCAACTCGCCCTTGCTCTTTGGTGCCGAAATCATGGTTTGGCAGATCAGCTTCATCAGCATCTTGAACGAGTTATCGAACTAGATCCAAATCACGAACAAGCACGCAACCTGCTTGGCTATCAAAAAATAAATGGCGAATGGAAAACTCGAGATGATCTGCTAGCCGCAAGGGGTTTGATACGTTACGACGGAGATTTCCGAACCCAACAAGAGATTGCGATCATCGAGCGCGAACTGGCTGCCGAAGAATTGGATCGCCAGTGGCGCCGCACCCTGGCACAATGGCGCAAGCAAATCGACAGCTCCGATCCAGAAA
>CAYGQU010000378.1:0-3461 GCA_964352045.1 uncultured Planctomycetaceae bacterium | reverse complement strand
CGTCACGGGCATTGAGGTTTTCATCCGCAGCAGCGATTTTCCTGCTAGGAATCAACGGCTCGCAAGCCAATCGGAATTTACCCAGCAGGCTAAGGGTCGTAGAGGTAAGGATTTGTCGAATCCTTTTCGGTGCCATCAAGACAAAACCCTCGGGAACCGGTTTAACAACTCCGTTGTTTACGACCATGGCCCGACGTCGTTTGGTTTCCGTTGGCAATAGCTCGGACTCGATGCCTATTTTTTTGCAAAGATCGTAAGCCCAAGGGTCGCGAGTCAGGAAGTTGTCTGCACTTAGCTCGATTTGCCAACCCTCTTCGGAGATCGTTTCAAGCACCCCGCCAAGACGTGGCGAAGCTTCAAAGAGTTTCCAATCGACCGAGGGATAGTTCTTACTAAGGTGCAAGGCTGCGGCAAGCCCAGTGATACCACCACCGACGATGGCAATCGAAAGAGGTTGGTTTGGCTTGCTCATAGCAGACAGATAATCGGACAGGTTGGCGGGCACGGCTACCCCAATGGTAACAACCTACCCGTCGGAGGTTGGTTCTACCAAGCCCCGCCACGGCCGGCCCAAGCCCAATAGCTGGCAGGTCGGCCACCAAATCGCCATTCAAACCCACCTGTTACCGTCATGTTATTAAGTGACGAGGTTTCATTCATGCCAATCGCGAGGTTATTCATGATCTCAAGCCGAAAGGCCGCCCAACGCCGAAATTGGTACTTCAAGCCAACCCCAAGGGGAAATGTCAGAAGCGTTTCGCTAATGCGGGCGGTTTGATCATTCGTGTATTCGAGGTTCGTTAGCCCAAGCCCTGCCCGATAGTACGGGCGCACCCGCGAGTCGCCCCATGGGTAATACAAGAAGCTCACATCGGTGATAAACAAATTATCGGATGACGACTCGGCAACTTGTGTTGTGTTTAATAGCTCGGGCGTCGACCAGCCAAGACGGACTTGGCTTCCCCAGTAGTGGTCGAAATCCCAACCAAGCTGCATCGCAGCGTAGTAGTCATTTGATTTTCGCACATTCGCGGCAGGCCTTTGCAACATAATAAGTGCGCCTGACTCGAAAGTAACTTCATAAGGTCGGTTCAACCAACTCGTGCCACGCAAAGGTCTACCGGGCCCCATGGCCCTACCGTGACTCGCCGAACTACGCAAATTCATTTGCTGCAGGAACCAATGTTTTTCTTTAATGATCGTACGGGGCGAATTCATTCCCTCATTAAGTTCACAGTTTTCATATTCAAGTGGTGAACTACTGTCGGGCCAGTTGAGCGTTTGGTTGGGATCGAAATGCGATTCTTCCGTAGAATCAATCGTCGGCACCGTAAGCAATTGACCCGGAGTACTTTGTCCCGGCAAAAATTGTCCTTTACCTAGGACCCAGCAGACAACAACAACCACAAATAGGTTGAATTGGTTTTTGAAGAAACAGCGTAATCGTTCGCTTTGAATCACCCGTTGATCCAATACTTTCATAACAAGGCAAACCAGGAATTGAATCGGCATGCCGCTTGTGGTTAGTTCACGTCGAGCGCGAACCGTAGCGATACCCTGGAAATAGGGCAAGATCAGCCTTATTCAGGATAAAATAGAGAGATAGCATTTCATTTAGCTATCAAAAGCAGCCCAGCTAGAGTGAGCATGTCAATTGCCTGAGCTATCGCTGTGAAGTAGCCGGATCGGGCAAACCAAGCTTGCTGCTAGCATTCACGCTCGCAGGACGAGCTGGTGTAACGGTAGCATAAGCTTGGCAGTTTGCCTGATAGCTGCCACCCAGGTCGGTTGTGATTGTAATCGGCTTCTGCACTTTGCCCGGCTTACGATCTGCCTTGAAGTGGACCGTCACCATTTGTCGTGTTGCCGGAGTCTCGTCAGTTTCAAACGTGAAACAATCATCACCACCGCAATCAACGCTGGTCACGACAAAAGGTTTTTTTCCACGAACGATGAACCGTTTGGTCACAGTTTCACCCTCAGGAATCTCACCCAAGGACAGATTCTGCGGCGCGACTGTAAGCTCGGGATTGATTTTTCCTGTAATGTCGATTGGTATCCGAGGATTCGCACCATCGTTGGTGACCAATACGATCTGTTCCTTGATGAACCCAGGAGGGGCCGTATCAAGCAAACGAACGATCAGATCGTAAGTGACTCGTCCACCGATCCGATTTCGTTCAACCAATTCAGCTTCAATGTTTTCACTGTCGCTTCGTACATCTTGTACCTTCCAGTTCGAACGGCCGGCGTAGGTAACGGTTAAAGTCCGCTCGAGTTCTGAACCTTGCGAGACCGAATCAAAATCGACAGAACCAGGTTCAAAAACCACATCACCGCGGATATTACCATGAACGCGTAATTGCAGCTGGGCAGGAAAAGGTTTGCTAATTTGTACGGTCAGCGTAGCGCTGTGGGGACCCGTAAAGGTACGCGTGTTGAATTTCGCTACGATGTAGGCCTTTTCGTAGGTTTTTATGTTGCGATTTTCTATCGAGGGGGTAGTGCACCCGCAGCTTGAGCGCACCGACGAGATTTCGACGTCTTCTTTGTAGATATTTTTGATTGCAAAGCGGTGGACCGTATCTGATCCCCGCGCAACGACCCCAAAATCATGATCGTCTTGATCAACCATCTTGCTAGCCCATTGCTGGGCATCGGACTCCTTTAGCCCAAAGCAGCAAAAAATAGCGATGACAAGCAAAGCAAATCGAATCCATTTGATCGCAGGCAATATCTCGATCGTAGGATTTGGCAAAGCCACCCAGCAATTCAAGAAGGAGAGTTGTTTCATGCGGAGGTTTTGAGCCTGATGGTTCATCGGTTTCGCGGCGATCTTGGTCGCCACTCATTAGGCTCAAACGAACACCGAGCCAAAAAAGTGACTTATAAAAACGTATGGCAAGCAACCCTACTTACCGTGAATGTTAAATCTCTCGCAACGCCTACCCGTTTCGTAATGTACCTCTAAAACAAGGATTTAACAAACTCTAAAAGGCGTCAAAGAGCGGTTCTTCTCTTTAGAAACAGGGTGCTAATCGAACTTTACCGAATTCTATACCATGCACGAAACTGGATGGCAGCCCAGTCTTAGTGGTTATTGAGATTTCGTCATGAGAATCTTGGCGAAGATGCAGATTAGGCGATCTATTCGGGGGTCCTCCCTTTTTTTGGCTGCTAGCGTAAACTACTCGACTGGCACGGATGGATTAGAACTGCTCGCCCCCTCGGCTGGCACGATGACTCATCCAACGGCTGATTAGCCTTGCAGAAGCCCCTGTTCGTTAGATCATAAGTCTAAGCCGTTGTTACACCGCTGAAATTATGCATGAATGAATGATCCCCATTACCAACGCGTTGCGATTGTAGGAGCTGGCCTCATTGGCGGTTCGCTCGCTTTGGCGTTGCGCGAACGCCATTTAGCAGCCTCGGTCGTGGCAGTATCGCGTTCAGCTCGGTCG
>CAYGQU010000377.1:3066-3475 GCA_964352045.1 uncultured Planctomycetaceae bacterium | reverse complement strand
TTGTTGATGAGTTCGTGGCTGAACGGGATTGGTCTTGTTATCACTCTCCCAAGAATTTGGCGATGTCGATTGCTATTGAATCAGCCGAATTGATGGAACACTTTCAGTGGATTGATTCAGATGCATCGCTGGAAATCGCTGAGGACTCCGAGAAACGAGCTGCGGCAGGCGAAGAACTAGCCGACGTGATGGCATATTGCTTTGCCATGGCTGGTGCCATGAAGCTCGATATCTCGCAAATTATTCGTGAAAAAATGCGGAAGAATCATTTGAAATATCCGGCCGATGTCTTTCGTGGCAAGCCAAGCTATGAATCTTAGCGAGGTTGTTTTTTCTTGAAACGAATCGCGATTATTGGTGCTAGTGCAAGGGCGGCTGCCATGTCGGCTAGACGTGCAGGGCTACAGGT
>CAYGQU010000377.1:0-3056 GCA_964352045.1 uncultured Planctomycetaceae bacterium | reverse complement strand
TAAGGATTATCCATACGGCTTTGTTGATTGGCTTTTCGATCAAAAAATTGACGACTGGATCTTTACCGGAGCCTTAGAAAATTATCCTGAGGTAGTCGATAAGCTTGCAACGATCGCCCCCTTGCTGGGCGTTTCTGGAAAAGTCTTGAGGCAAGTGCGTGATCCGTATTGGTTGGCTTCCCAGTGCCAGGCCGAACACTTCTTGTTTCCACCGCTCCTCTCTTGTAATGGATTTCACGATGGCCAAGCAATTTCTGTTGGTCAGCAATGGCTGGCAAAGACTTACCAACATAGTTCGGGCATAGGCACCTGGGCACTTGATATTCCGACCGATTGGAAGCGAGCGCAAGAATCGCATGCGGTTGCGCAACTGCGAATCAGCGGGATTAGCCGGTCGGCAATTTACGCTTTAACCAACCAAGGTGCGCATCTTTATGGAATGAGTGAACAGCTAATTTCCGATGACGAGTTAGGCGTTGCGCAGCTAACCAGAGCTAGGCCTTGGCAATACGCGGGTTCTTTGGCATCCGAAGCCCCGTTGCATCATATTCACGTAATTCATCGTATTGGCAATTGGCTACACAACGTCGGTTTACGAGGTATTGTCGGGGTTGATCTGATTGATGACGGAAACTCGCTCTGGCTTATTGAAGTCAATCCTCGCTACACAGCATCCGTCGAAGTAATTGAACGATCAACCCAAAAGCCTCTGTTCAACTACTGGCAATTCAATTACGCAGTGAATTGCTTGCATCACAAGCAGAAGCCACAGCAAGAGTCGGTTCGCCGTCATGCTATCCTAAAAAAAATAGGTGGCAAGGTAATTCTCTATGCTAAAGAAGACGTTAAGATTAGCGCACAATTCAAAGATTGGGCCATTCGCTTGTCGGCCGCCCAGTTGGCTGCCGACATACCGCATGAAAACACCTTGATCATGCAAGGACACCCAGTGCTCACTTTATTCTCGGAAACATACGCTGGAGTAGGCTCTCGGCAACGACTAGCCAATTCCCTCAAGGCAATTCTAAAAGAGGCAGAAAGATACCTTTACGACTAACCCCTATCGTTTGAATCCTCTTTTCAGAAAGCACCCGATGCGACTAGGCATTATTAGCGATACCCACGGAGCAATCGAAAACATACGTCAAGCCGTTCGCATGCTCGAAAGCTTAGAAGTCGATCACGTGCTTCACTGTGGCGATATTGGAACGGTCGAGATTGTTGAACTGCTCCGACCCTGGCCAGCCGATTATGTTTTTGGCAACTGTGATTACGATAAATCGGCACTGCGAAAAGCTATTGAGCAACAAGCATTGCACACCTGCCATGAAGAATTCGCTAGCCTTAGCATCGAAAACGTCCCGATCGCGTTGCTACATAGTGATGATCGATCACGCTTCGAGCAGACGGTCAAAGGAGGCAAGTATCGGCTCGTCTGCTATGGACATACTCACAAAGCAGCACTCGATCGTTTAGGCGAAACGCTCGTTCTCAATCCAGGGGCTATTTATCGTGCGAATCCCCATTCACTAGCGATCGTCGATCTACCACGCATCGAAGCCACCATCATTGACCTCTGAAGAATAAGCAATATCGCAAGAGGCATTGCGAGTTAGCCCGCCATGCGATGAGAATCATCGAATGATAGGATCATTTTTTGATCGTTCACATGGTGATAGAATTGCATGAGATAAGCATCTTCGGGCGAGTCGTCGTAGAAGTTTCGTAGAACCGAGGTTGCTGCAAAACCACTTTCACGGAAGAAGAGCTGTGCCGCTAGGTTCGTTTCGCGCACTTCAAGTGAAATGCGGTTCCGCCGTTGACTACTAAGCTTGCTGACAAGTTTTTCTACCATTTGCTGACCAACTCCTTGTCGGCGAGCCGATGGATCGACAGCAAAATTGAGGATATGCAATCGTGTCTTGTGCAATTCATAGATCATGAATCCAAGCACCTTATCACCTTGCTCGGCCACCATACCAATGCAATTACGTTGTCGAAGACAGCGAATAAAATCATCTTCCGACCAAGGGAACTCGAAGCTGGCTCCCTCGATGTCAAGCACTTGCTCCATATCGCGACGAATCATCCAACGGATATGAACGCTTAACTGATTGGTTTGGTCGGTCGTTGTCATCACAGCCTCCTTGCCATGCCAAGTCGTTTTTTGCGACTTGGTCAATCGTTTCTTAGTCAGTCTCAAGCGACCCTACCTCCATGTAGGTTTATCGCCCAAGGCAGAAAATTACCAGATGCTCCCAACCGTGCCAACGGGAATGTTGACCTTGCCTGCAACCCATTTGTGTAAACGGGAAAAATTATCATCGTGAAAAGATAGGCAATAGCATTGGACTTGACGCCCACCAAAGAAGCTTTCCAAGACATTGCCGAATCTCTCTTGAGAAGACTTGAATAATTTTCTCAGAAGTTAGTTTAAGCCTAGTCCAAGCGATCTTATCGACTAAAGCTTACCAGAAACATTGAGTTTATCGGTCCTTTGGACTAATGCGGGCGATTCAGATTGTAAGCTTTATTGCCGAGTTGCGCGCCGAGCTAGCCAACGGATCTCTTTAAGCAATTCTGGCATCAACGATCCCAATATTTTTGTAAATACCGAATTTCCCCGTGCCTTGTTGCCAGTGTTTTGTTGATGACCATGCCGACGGAAACCAACGCCCCCCCCGATCGACTGCTTCGCTCGCTAATGCTAGCGGTGCTTGTGCTGGCATGTGCCACCCCAATGGCGTTGAATTTAGCCGATCCCGATCTGTGGGGACATGTCCATTACGGGCAAGAATGGATTGCCGATGGAAAATTGGCGCGTACCGCAACGCACACTTATACAGCCGAAGGATACCGTTGGATCAACCACGAAAACCTTGCCGAGTTGCTGCTTGCTAGTGGATTCGCCATGCTAGGCGTTACCGGCATGTTGATCGCAAAAACCGTTCTCGGATTAGTAATTCTAGGGCTCATGGCACACCATGCAAGACGGTTAAGCGTCAACTGGCTGGTTGCCGGTGCGTTAATGTTGCTAGTAGCAAAAAACTTAGAAG
>CAYGQU010000376.1:678-3479 GCA_964352045.1 uncultured Planctomycetaceae bacterium | reverse complement strand
CCTCCAAAGAGAGAGGTTTCGCCATCGTCGCCGGTGCGGGTATAGATTTTCAAAATGAGCCAATTCAAATAAGGGTTTTTCACAGAATGGAACGTCGGCAGGGCAATCGTAAGAACGTCAATTCAAGCTAAGCCGAAAAAGCGAACATACGAAACCATCTGCATTTTATGCGTATTACATGTTGATGCTACCCACCAAGATCGGCTTATGACGATTCTAAGGGCAATTCTTGTGCGGGTTTCTGTTGGGTTGGCCTAGGGATTTGATCTTGTCGCACCAAAGGTGACCTAGATTTGTGAGACCCGCCACCCAGGTGATGGTCGAAAACGACTCCCGACGTTTTTTAGTAAACAACCCGGCACTGTTCCCCAGACGGTGCGGCAAACTAGGGCACTCCCTGCTCAGTAAGCCAAACAACCGACGATACAAGGGAACAGCCGATGGGCTTTCTGAAGAGTTTCTTCACGAACGTCTTCGACGAGACGCAATCAGTACCTGACACACTTTCGAGCAGCTTTGAGGCGCTAAGTACCGAAGAGCTAGAATCGCATTTAGACGTGTCGCGGTACGGTGATTTCGAATTGACCGACGCCGTTCGTCCAAGCTATAGCCTCGATGTGGTACCACGCTCGGGTTTTCGTCACGATGTGTATCGTGATGAAGAATCGCGTAGTGATGTACCCGTTTTGATGGCCGCCGCCACCAAGGGACGTTTGATCGAAACTTTTATGGAATTGATCGAGCCACTAGGGCCCGTTGTCGATGTCGTGCTTGAAACGAGCCATGGTCACTCGAATGGTAACCATACCGATTTGTACCGCGAACATATCGACATGCCCATTTTGCAAAGTATTCTGTGGGACCATGAAGATTTGCTCACGAATGATGGTTGCACCGGCATTGCGGTCTTGAACCCCCGTGTGCCACAAGAAGTGCAACTCGATGAGCATAAGTTGCTAATCGTTTACGGCAGCGACCTAACTGCCTATGAGAAAGTGCTTATCGACCACTACGTCGATTGCGACGAGTCGCTCCGTTTTATCACTGAAGCCGAGCACGTGCATTCGACTACCGATCGTTACATCCATGAGTTTGAAGAACTCAAGATGCGATTGGGTATGGATGGTTCGATCTGAGTTGACATAAGACAATTGATAAACAAAAAGAGCCACGACGATGATTCGCCGTGGCTCTTATTGTTCCGTTCGTAACTCGAATTGATGGCAGAGCATTAATCGAACTGCTTCTCGTAGTGCAAATGCTCAATCCCTATTAGCTGTTTAGTAACACCGGTCGTTGCGTAACCGCACCTTTCGTAGAAAACCCCTGCCTCTTCGCGAGCGTAGAGTTCAAAGTTTTTGAAGCCTTTCGCTTGAAGCTGCTCTTCAACGCCCAAAATAAGCTGCTTGCCGACTTGCTTGCCTCGCCATGCTTCGTGAATAACGACTTGGCGCAAGCGAATCCAATCGGGCCCACGTTCGGTCGAGGGCATGCCGATGGCCGAACCAACCAACTTATCAGCGGTTGGCTCCTTACCTTCTTCGATATCGTAGATACCAAAATGATGCTGCTCGGCATCATCGCAGACATCCGTCTCGGTTAGTTTAAGCCCAAGTGGCTTTCGTAAGAAATCTTCTCGTAAACGGAGCGATACTTCGTACTCGGGCGAAGCGTAGGTAATGGATCTTACTTGCATCGCTAGACTTTAATCACCCGATGCGGTCCGCGATAGGAGCCCGAGCAGCGATAGTAGCTGCTTGGAAACAATCAGGGCAAAATTCCTGCTACACCAACCGTTGCACCTGCTTGCATGAAAATCGCTCGCCATGTGAACGGCACGGGATCGATCATGTACGGTGCACAATTACCCGGACGATAGTGCCCCAAGGTGTACACACATTCGTTCGGTGCCTTGAGTCCCATGCAGTAGGGAAGCGTCGGGATGCGAGTAAAGAAGTGAGCCCCCGAAACGATTGGTTGCATAATTGGCCCCCAAGAGTGACCATAGCGTTCGAGGTGCACGTCTTCAAAGTAAAGCGGCTTATGGCAAAGTGCCGAGGCTTTCCAGTTGTAAGTGACCTCTGCCCAACAACGAGGAGCGTAAAGCGATCCGTCATCAGCCGAGCATAGATAAGGATAATCTTCGCCTTCGTTACCAGTGATTGAGATACTCAGGTCGATGTCGTACAGTTTCTTAGCACGAAGCGAAGCTAGACTTTTTTCACAGTCGACTGCCGACTCACTGTTGGCTTTGCTTACCTTAGGCGAAAGCTTGCTTGGCGCAGGGATCGTTTCCAACTTAGCGGGTTCGTTATCTTCATAATCGCCTTGGTAACCACCAGTGTCCGTTGGTACGGTCCGCTCGTTATCCATCACGCTGCTAGTTGATTCTTCTTCCTCTTCAAAAGGATCGGCAGGCAGGTCTTCGAACAGATCTCCGGTGTTTTCTTCCATCATCGGAGGAGCAATTTCCTCTTGTACGCCAAAGGGGCGTTCTATCGCTTGCTGTAGTTCGTCGCTGAAACCGTTATCGCTATTTTGTTGAGCAACTCGGTAGCCTTGAGGCTTACTTCGCCTGGCGACACGCAGTGCAGGGCCCGCGATGTCGTCTTGGTAATCAACCATCTGAAGTTGGTACTTCGATTGGGTACTAACAACATTAGCTGAATTAACGCTAGGAGTTACGACGCTGCCATTGCTCGACGCCCAGCCAGAAGTATTCTCGGCAGGTTCGCTATGAATCGCCTTCGATGCCAAGGAAGCGGTTGCGACTTTGCGTGTCGTAACCCGTTGTGCGATAG
>CAYGQU010000376.1:0-668 GCA_964352045.1 uncultured Planctomycetaceae bacterium | reverse complement strand
ATAGAACCTGAAGCTTTCCACCCCGAGGTGGTTTGCATGCTATAGATGTCACCTCCGAAGGCAGGAACACCCGCCGAAAGCATTAGCACAGCGGCAAGCCAAGCAGCTGGCAGCCAGAGGTTGGCTTCGTTTTTCGAAGCGTCCGTTGCAACATCAATCGCTACGTCAATGTTTCGATAGGCGTTGCAGGCTAAGAGATTGCAGGCCGTTGATGCGTTAGTCCGAGTCCCCGCCGTGGTGTTCGGTTGAGTAGTTCGGTGCTTCTTGTGTAATGGCGATGTCATGAGGGTGGTTCTCCCTTACCGTTGCCGGGCTTACCCGAATGAACTGCGAATCCGTTCGCAGCGCTTCGATGGTTTTCGTACCGCAATAACCCATGCCGGCCCGTAGCCCGCCGATGAGTTGGTAGACGAAGGGAGCAAGCTCCCCACGATAGGGAACCCGACCCTCGACCCCCTCTGGGACGAGCTTGCCAGCTGAATTGTCCGCTTGTCGGTATCGCTCGCTTGAGCCCTTGGCCATTGCGCCAATTGACCCCATGCCACGATACGTCTTATAAGTTCTGCCGTGGTAAAGAACCCGTTCACCAGGACTTTCATCAAGACCCGCCAACAACCCCGGGGGGGGGGGGGGGGGGGGGGGGGGGGGGGGGGGGGGGGGGGGGGGGG
>CAYGQU010000375.1:1832-3492 GCA_964352045.1 uncultured Planctomycetaceae bacterium | reverse complement strand
CATCGGTTACCACATGGCCTCGAGAATTGATCCGCCGTCGCTGGCTAAAGGTAAGCTTTATGAAAATCAAATCACCCTGGGTGCGAGGCATGGCTGGCCGACTGGCTGCCAAGGCAATTCGCACTTGGATGTCAACCATTCGTTTTGAATCATTGCATTACGAACCGTCGGCCGATCCGGCGCATCCTGATTGCCAACCCTCGATCTTTGTTCATTGGCATGAGTACATGCTCACGCCACTCTACTTACGAGGCAATTGCCATGTTGCCATCCTCGTAAGTCAGCACCGCGATGCTGATATTCTCGAAAGTTTCGCCAAGTACAGTGGTTTTGATTGTGTACGTGGTTCTAGTTATCGGGGTGGCGTGACGGCGTTACGCGAACTTATGGAACGTGGCAAGCACCAGCACATGGTAATTACACCCGACGGACCTCGTGGTCCACGTCGCAGAATGTCACCCGGCGCGATTTATCTTGCATCGAAGCTTGGTCGCCCCATCACGCCACTTGGCCTCTCTTATGACAATGCTTGGCGAGCCAACAGTTGGGACAAGTTTGCCTTGCCAAGACCCTTCTCCACTTCCCGCAATATCATGGGAAAACCAATCTTCATTCCTCCAAATCTAAGTCGAGAAGGAATTGAAGAATATCGCCTGCTAGTCGAAGCGAAAATCATCGAACTGACAAAGGAAGCCGAAGATTGGGCAAAAAGTCGAATACCAAACCCAAAAAGCGTCCTCAGCCATAGGCCTAGCAAGTTAATACCGCCTATTAAAATCATAAAACAGCCTGATTCGAGCAATTCGGCTAGTGAGGCGGCATAAAAACACTTGAATGGCTTAAGTATCGTGCTGATCAACTAAGCGTAAAAGCCTCATTGCTTCACAAGGCGAAAACGGCACAATGGGCGTGTTCGACCCTTCTACCAACACAACTGCCGTGCCCAGCTTTAGCAATTCCGATAGACAATCCGAACCGATGAGCGTCTCGACGCTGTCGGCTCAAATCAAAGGAACCCTCGAAGAGGGCTTTCCGTCGGTCTGGGTTGTCGGTGAGGTCTCGAACTTCTCACGCCCACAATCAGGGCATTGCTACTTTACGCTCAAAGATGAGAACGCTCAGATTCGTGCCGTCGCCTGGCGTGGTACGGCGTCGAAGATGAAGTTTGACATGCAAGATGGGCTTGAGCTCGTTTGCCGAGGTCGTATTGATGTCTATGCACCTCGCGGTAGCTATCAACTTCTGGTCGAGGAAGCACAACCTAAGGGCGTGGGCGCACTGGAACTTGCGTTGCGCAAGTTACGCGAGAAGCTAAGTGCTGAAGGTTTGTTTGACCCTGCTCGCAAACGGCCACTGCCCCCTTTCCCTCGACGGATCGGCTTCGTTACCAGCCCAACCGGCGCTGCTGTACGTGACTTTTTACAAGTGCTCGAACGTCGCTGGCGCGGAGTCGAAGTTCTCGTCATCCCGGCTAAGGTGCAAGGAGAAGGATCCGCAGAAGAAATCGCCGCCGGCATACATACTGCCAACCGACTTCGAGAACCGCTCGATGTGCTAGTCGTCGGCCGTGGTGGTGGCAGCTTGGAAGATCTATGGTCATTCAATGAAGAAGTCGTAGTTCGAGCCATTGCGGCATCGAAAGTTCCGGTAATCTCAGCCG
>CAYGQU010000375.1:0-1822 GCA_964352045.1 uncultured Planctomycetaceae bacterium | reverse complement strand
ACACGAAATTGATGTAACCCTCGCGGACTTCGTTGCGGATGTGCGAGCGCTCACGCCAAGCGAAGCGGCCGAACGAGCAGTCCCCGCCGCTGATGAAATCATGGCCCGCGTTGATTCGCTTAGCCATCGGGTTCATGGTGCCATGCGTCGTCGTTGGTCACGTTATGCCGAGCGATTGAATCAACTGGCAAGCCGCCGTCCCTTTGCACGCCCATATTCGTCACTACAAGACATTGCTTTGCGCCTCGATGATTTATCACAGTCAGCCAACCGTGCGATTCGCCAACAGCGTATGCAAAGAATCGCCCAGCTTGGTCAACTCGCAGGAAAGCTCGATTCATTGAGTCCTCTTGCGGTACTGAGCCGTGGTTATAGCCTAACGCATGACCAACAAGGCAAACTACTTCGCTCTTCCAAGCAGATTAAAACAGGGGCCGAAATAGTAACACGGCTTGCTCAAGGTGAGTTCAAAAGCACCGTAACCGAAATAAATTAGCAAATTTTTGTCTTACTCGAATCAATTCCTAACCAGCGATAATCGCTTCGCATAGTTTGACATGGCCAAGAAAAAGATCATTAAGAAGAAAACAACAACTAAGAGTGAAATTCCGTTCGAGGAATCGCTTGCCGAAATCGAACAAATCGTTACCGATCTCGAAGGGGGCGAGCTAGGACTTTCAGAATCGCTAGACCGATATGAACAAGGCGTACGACATTTGAAACGATGCCAATCCGAACTCGATGCGGCAGAACGTCGCATCGAGTTACTCAGTGGCGTCGATGCCCAAGGAAATCCCCTCACTGAGCCCTTCGATGCCGAAGCAAGTTCCGATCTCGAAGCCAAAGCCGCATCTCGTTCGATCAAACGATCGAACCAAGCCAGTCGTAAATTACCCCCCGGCGGCGTGGACGATGTGAATCGACTGTTCTAAGATAGGCTATTGTGTTGTTCTGCTTACATTTCCACGATGAATGTTCTGACGGTATTTTCATGATGGCTACTCCATGACGACTCGTACTGAAACCCCCACAACCGAACAGGAAACGTCTTCTCATCATGAAGAGGCCAGATTGATCGAATCGAATGTCGTAGAAGATGATCTTGAATTATTCAATTCGACTATCAACCGATGGTTGTCATCCCGTGAAGGATGTCCCGACCGATTGCTTGAGGCAATGCGTTACGCCGTGCTTGGGCCTGGCAAACGATTGAGACCCCGACTTGCATTACTCGCAGCACGCGTCTGTGGAGGCAATCCTGACCTGGCATTACCAGCCGCCTGTGCGGTTGAGATGATCCACGCTTATTCGCTTATCCATGATGACTTGCCAGCAATGGATGATGATGATCTTAGGCGAGGTCGTCCCACGGTGCATAAACAAATTGACGAAGCCACAGCCATTTTGGCGGGTGACGCACTGCAAGCTCTAGCATTTGAAGTTTTGGCAACCGAGATCGAAACTGCCTCGATCGCAGCTGGTTCATGTGCCGAGCTCGCTCGGGTCGCAGGCCCTACTGCACTTGTAGGAGGACAGGCCGATGATCTTGCTGGCTTAGAAAGCGTGGCCGAAGCCTCGAACGATGCTAAACTCGAACGACTTCGTGCCATCCACCGTCGTAAGACAGCGGCCATGATAACAGTTTCGCTACGACTTGGTGCCATGGCAGTCGAAGCAAAGCAGCAAGAGATTGCAGGTCTGACTCAGTATGGCGAAGCAATCGGCCTCGCGTTTCAAGTTACCGACGAATTGCTCGATGCAACCGGCCACGAATCGGCCGTCGGTAAACGAACTGGCAAAGATTTACACCTTGGTAAGTTAA
>CAYGQU010000374.1:1557-3538 GCA_964352045.1 uncultured Planctomycetaceae bacterium | reverse complement strand
TTTCTTAGGCTAATCCGCCTTGGAAGAATAGATACCGAAGTAGAGAATCCTTATTTACACCTTAGGCTAAGTTCTTTCTGTATTCGACCAGTGACTTGTCTGAGATCCTACCAAGTCAACATGCAACCAACAAACTTTACTATGCGTTTTTCTTTGCTAAGCAGGTCATTGAAAATTTATCTGGGCTTGTTTGTTGTTTTTTCGATGCTTTTAAGTAGTCCGTCGGCAAAAGGTCAGGTTGATTTTAGCTCCCCATTTTCTCTACCAGGAGAAGAAAACACGGGGAATCCTTTTGGACAGATCCCTACGGGGAAATTATCATCTGCGAACCAAGCAGTTGCCAGTCTGGTGACGATCAGGTCGGTTTATACAGTAGCTACCGATACCCAGCCTGCGCTGCTTCGAATTATGGCAACGATTGCACCCGAGTATCACATTTATGGAACGACGCAACCTTTGGGAGGGCCGGGTGGGACTAAAATCTCTCTGAACCCTTCCTCTGCTTATCGGATGGCAGGCGAGATCACCTCAGAACCGGCTCCTAAGATTCACTATGACTCAGAAGTGTGGGACCTTGATATTCATGAGCACGAAGGAACAGTTACTTGGTTTGTACCTCTTGAAATCTCTCCGTCAGCAGACGCGAGCAACTTAATCATTACATGCATCTTCAAATTGCAAGCATGCGATGCCGACAGTTGCGTTCCACTAAAGCTGCCATTTGAAGCGAAGATTGGTGATGCGAGTCAGCTTGCTTCGCCACCCGTTTTGATTGCACCACCGGTGGAACCTCAACCAGTCAAGAGCCAGGCTATCTTGCTCAACTTAGGCTTTGCTTTTCTTGGTGGTTTGATACTTAACTTCATGCCATGCGTGTTGCCAGTCATTGGGCTAAAAGTTCTCTCTTTTGCCGAGCAGGGTGGTGAAAGCCGTCTGCGTGTGCTTGGGCTCAACCTTGCTTACTCGGCAGGTTTGATTTCGGTATTTATGGTTCTGGCAGGCCTTGCCGCGTTTGCTGGTTTTGGTTGGGGAGAGCAATTTACGAGCACAGGCTTTCAGCTTTCGATGGTTTTCTTGGTCTTCGCCATGGCGCTTAGCTTTTTGGGCGTTTGGGAGATACCCATCCCAGGTTTTGCCGGCGCGGGTAAGGCGAATGATCTGCAAGCAAAAGAGGGATACGCGGGCGCTTTCTTCAAAGGGATCTTCACAACGATCTTGGCAACGCCATGCAGTGGACCCTTCTTGGGCTCAGCGCTTGGCTTAACGCTAACGCTTCCGCCGGCAATGGTCTTCTTGTTCTTCTTTGCCGTGGGGCTCGGCATGGCGGCACCCTATTTAGTGATTGGTATGTTTCCTTCGCTCGTAAAGAGGATTCCCAAGCCGGGCATGTGGATGGAAACTTTCAAGCAGCTGATGGGCTTCGGCCTTTTGGCAGCGACCGTGTTTCTCATGTGGTCTGTAAAGGAATCACTCTACTTGCCAGTGCTTTCAACGCTTGTAGCGATTGGTTTTGGTTGCTGGTGGATCGGGAGCACTCCGATAACAGTAAACAGTTTTCGTCGGAAGGCTGCTTGGGTTGTTGGTGTTGGGGTACCTCTAATCATTGGTTGGGGGGCCCTTACGTACGATGGCAGTGAATATGAACTCGATTGGCAACCTTACAGCCAAGCCTCGTTGATGTCAGCCAATGAGTCGGGGAGAATTTCCCTCGTCGAGTTCTCAGCCGATTGGTGCCTCACCTGCAAATTGAATCTTAAAAGCGCCATCAACACCAAAGCGGTCAAAGAGGTAGTCGAATCAAACGGTATCGTACCGTTGTTGGCTGATTGGACCGATGGTAGCGAAGCGATCGAGAAGAAACTCAACGAACTCGGCAGCAACAGCATTCCGCTCATCGCGATCTATCCTGCGAACCAGCCCAATTCGCCGATCGTACTGCGAGATGTCATCACGAAAAACCAATTGTTAAATGCCCTTAAAC
>CAYGQU010000374.1:0-1547 GCA_964352045.1 uncultured Planctomycetaceae bacterium | reverse complement strand
CCCTTAAACAAGCCGGGGCAACGATCGAAGAAACGCCAGCCTTCATCGAGCCAATGATCGAGATCGGCGAAGTCAGTAGCGAGCCGGCACTGCGCTAGCTGCTTAAGAAAGAAATGAAACACGGCGACACGGCGAGTCGTTTGGTATGCCATCTCTCATCTTCTTGATCCTGCAAATGCTGTTTGTAATTTTGATCAGGTAGCCGCCATGCTTGCCGTGGTCCCCTTTTTCCCACATAGAATTATCGAAGCCAATTCGCGACAATATCGTCGTAGCATTCTTGCTCAAGCGTTTCGTGGGCGAGCAAGTGGTCCGCAATGCCGGCGATGGCGTCCCAGTGTCGGTCGTCACTCAGCAGCTCATGCAGTTGCTTGACAAGCCGTTCGAGCCAACGCGTCCTTTGCAACAGGTCGTGAACGAAGGGCGTTGCTTCGTGATGGGCTTGGCTCCAGTCGTCGGCCCATTCGGCAATCACCGCCGGGTGCCAAGGTTCGCCACGGTAGATCAATTCGGCAACCGGCCCAGCCAGCGCGACCAGCACGAGCTTGTCAGCAAGCTCACGCTTCTTGAATTCACTTCGACGCCAGGCGACTTGCGTGTCACCATAGCGAGCAGGCCCGTCATCCCAATCGGGAGCAATCGTAACGCTCAGCACTCGGCCACCCGCATAGCTGGCAATAAACGCATGGCCCGCTTCGTGATACGCAGTTTCGTTATCCACGGCGATGAGATCCTTTACCAAGAGCCAGTGCTAAACGATTCGGCCAACGACGTAGTTATCTAAACCTTGCTCGCTAAGTTGGCTTTGAATGCTATCGGCAAAGTGTTCACTCACGACCATTGCGAGGCCGAGTCCCATGTTGAAGACCCTGGCCATTTCGCTAGCTTCGACGTTGCCTAGTTTTTGGAGCCATTGAAAAACAGGCAACACGGGCCAACTGTCGGAATCGACCTGTAGCGATAAACCTTTGGGTAGAATTCGCTGTAGGTTTTCTTCCAAACCACCACCGGTTATATGGGCTATGCCATGCACCACTTGCTTCTTGCGGTAGTGCCCCAAGACACGACGGATTGGTTTGACATAGATCCTCGTCGGTTCCAGTAACAACTCGGCAACTGATCTGCCATTGCATTCGGCAACGGTGTCTTCCATTGACAGTCTAGCTACCTCGAAAACGATCTTTCGTGCCAAGCTGTATCCGTTCGAGTGCAGCCCACTCGAAGCGATGCCGATTACCACATCGCCGACGCCGATACGTTTGCCATCAATCAACCGTTCGCGATCGACTACCCCAACCGAGAAACCAGCAAGATCGTAATCATCAACGCCATAGAGGTCGGGCATGATGGCGGTTTCGCCTCCTATGAGCGCCGAGTCAGCGAGCAGACAACCATCACTAATACCTGAGACGACCTGTTCAAGCCGTTGCGGATCATCTTTTCCCATGGCGATGTAGTCTAGGAAGAAGAGTGGCTCGGCCCCACAACAAAGCGCATCGTTGGCACACATGGCGACTAAATCGATGCCGACCGTGCCGTGGCGGTTG
>CAYGQU010000373.1:0-3546 GCA_964352045.1 uncultured Planctomycetaceae bacterium | reverse complement strand
CCTTAGTCCCCCCCCTCCCCAAGATTTGAATTACTCAAGTCAGCCGATCGGCAAAAAGCATGAATCCTGCTTCCCTCCGTAGCCACAAATCAAAAGACCTCGCCCAAATGGCCCGCCGTGCGGGTGTTTCAGGCTGGCATGCTATGCGCAAAGAGGAGCTAATTTCAGCATTGGTTTCATTGCAAAAAAAATCGGGGGATCTCAAGATAGACGAATTAAATGGCCATTCGTCTAAGGTAAATAGCCATAGCCATGCCGGCGAAGTTGCCTCACGCAAACCAAAAAAACCACCCATCTCGCGCGCTAAGCAACGGGTGAGTCGCAAAATTGCTGAGATGCAAGAAGAACGTCAGAGACTTCATGACCTAAGTACAGAAGACAAAACAAGCCGTGATGAAACAGCTGATCGCCTCGTACTGCTCGTTAGAGACCCCTATTGGCTCCATGCTTGCTGGGAATTGAGCATTCGAAGTATTGAGCGAGCCTGTACCGCACTTGGCCAAGAATGGCATGCTGCCCAGCCGGTACTACGCGCACATCGACTAAGCGATGAAGGGGCCGTGATTTCGACCAAGCAAATCGTAATCCATGGTGGCGTCAGCAATTGGTATATCGACGTGACAAACCCACCTTCGAGTTACCGAAGTGAGATTGGTTACGCATCGCCCAGTGGAAAATTCTACTGCATCGCTCGCAGCAACGACGTAAAGACCCCCGCGCCAGGCTCGGAAAACACCATTGACGAAAACTGGAACGATGTTGCCCGCAATGCTGATCGCATTTATGCAATGAGTGGAGGGTACTCGCCCAACGGTACAAGTCTTGAGCTGCAAGAAATGCTCGAAGAACGACTGCGTCGTCGATTAGGACGCCCTTCTGCAACCCGATTTGGCAATGGAGCATCGCAGCCTGATGAACCATCGCTTCGCTTTACGCTCGATGTCGAGCTAATGGTCTACGGCTCAGCCGATCCGAATACACACCTTACCGTGCAAGGTGAGCCGATTACGGTGCAACCAGATGGTGGTTTTATGGTGAAACTTCCTTTTCCCGACCGTCGTCAGGTGATTCCGATTGTTGCCACCACGGCTGCTGGCACCGAAGAACGTACTGTCATCTTGGGCGTCGAACGCAATACAAAAATGCTAGAAAGCACCAAACGAGAATCACCTGTTCGATAGCGTTGACGACCGACTTGGCATTGTTTGGGTATCGTGGAAAGTATTCTTGACTACTTGCTTGCTTGACTTGACGATATCATTCTCAACTTGGGCGTTATCTTTGCGTCGCAATCCGTTACACTAGTAACAGCAGGTTCCCAAACGTTCGGAACCAAATTCGCCCTATGGATCTCGGCTTTTACTCGTGACGATTGACATCAATGCTGCTCTGGCTGATTGGGAATTTGATCCCAATGAAGTAACGGTACGAACTATTATTGGCGATGATGGCCTGGAAAAAATCCAGCTGCGTCTTGATTTGGGGATCTTGCAAATGGAAGTCGATGGTCGGCCTGACGGCAAGCAGATCGAGGGATTTGACTCGTGGCTTAGTTTCCATGAATCCTTGCAACGTGAGCACGATGCCGCTAACCCCGATGGCGTCCCCTATCTTCTTCGCAGTGAAGATTGTGACGAGTTGATGCGAGAGGGAGTGCAGTATTACCATCGCTATGTCAGCTTTTGGAGCATGAAGCGATACGAACTCTGCGCACGCGATACCGAACGTAATTTGCGGCTATTTCACTTTGTACGTAACCATGCTGAATACGATCGCGACAAATTGCAGTTCGATCAGTGGAGGCCCTACGTTACGATGATGCATACCCGAGCGGTGGCGACGCCCCTTGTCGATCTGCGTCAAACCGAGGCGGCGATTTTAGCCATCGAGGCCGGCATCGAACGAATCAACCAATTCTTGGTTGACTATGGCCAAGAAGCACAGGCTGAAAAAGTTAACGAATTAACCTACTTAAAACGATGGCGTCGCAAGCTTAAGAAAGGAGAAACCGATAGCGAAGAAGGTGAAGAATCTAACGAAGACGATCCAGTCAGCCAGCTCGAAGAGGAACTCTCCGAAGCAGTCAAAGAGGAAGATTATGAGCGTGCCGCCGCATTGCGGGATCAACTCAATCGGCTCGAAAATCCTCCCCCACCAGCTTCGTAACCTTTCTAACAACACCAACGAAATACAAATACTAAATCAAGCGATCCGCTCACATTCGACTTAATGCCCACTGAATCACCAATCGTTGAAAACACTGCCGATTCGCTCGTCGAATTCCTTCAGCAATTCGACTCGGTGGCGGTCGCCTTTTCGGCAGGCGTTGACAGTGCTGTTGTGGCAAAAGCAGCCTTTTTGGCTCTTTGTAATCGTGCGGTCGCCATGACAGGTATCGGCCCAGCACTTGCCGAAGGAGAGTTGCAAGAAGCCAAACGCATTGCTGCTATCATTGGCATAAAGCACGTCCAAGTAGCAACCGAAGAAATCAACAATCCCCTTTACATCGCCAACAACACCGATCGTTGCTACCATTGCAAGACCGAACTCTACGAGCAAGCAAAGCGCGAAGCTTTGCGGATTGGTTTATCACAAGTCGTAAACGGGGCCAACGCAGACGATCAGTCAGACTATCGCCCTGGCATGATGGCAGCGGCCGAACAGCAGGTCCGCAGCCCGCTGCTAGAACTTGGTATCAACAAGACGATGGTGCGCTCGCTGGCGAAGCATTGGTTACTACCTATTTGGAATAAACCTGCTAGCCCGTGCTTGGCTAGTCGACTTGCCTATGGCCAAGCAGTAACACCCGAGCGATTGGCAATGATCGACGCCGCCGAGCGGTGGATCAAAGCTGTAAAAATCAATCGAGCATCACCCCGCGAGGTGCGGGTACGTTTCCATGAAGGGAATAGGGCGCGAGTTGAAGTTCCGAGCGATTGGATCGAATTCTTCTGCACTGAACCTCTTCATAGCCAAATGGAAAAGAAGCTACGTGAGTTAGGATTTGATCACTTCGAAGTCGATCAGCGAGGTTTTCGATCAGGAAGCTTAAACGATCTTCTCATACTTTAGCTGTTCGGATCCCTGCTGCCTTGGCCAACCGGTTCTAACGATTAGATTGCACTTGAGTAGATCGCACTTCATTAGACTTCTCTTCGGCAGATCTTCCGCAGACGGCACTCGAGCTGACGAAAACTCTTTAGAGCCTCTGCAAAAGCCACCTGTCAATTCTTGGCAAAAACGCTGCCCAAGCACCTCTATTGCGAATCAGTCTCATTTTTTACGGTGGTAAAAACCTTTAAATCACGGGATAAATGCCATTTGAAGTCAATATTGCGTGAAGAATACCCAAAACCGATTTGACCGATTAACTCGTATTGCTACAATCCGAAATAGTGGAATTGTGCTGTCGCTAGCGAATAAGCCCAGGCCCCTTTCGTTATTCAAGGCAGAAAGATAATTTCTGGTTGAATCCCGTAAGCTTGGAACCGGCTTGTTCTCTCAGCGCAGTGACGAGGTCACGAACTGAGTAATTCTTCCGACGGT
>CAYGQU010000372.1:0-3557 GCA_964352045.1 uncultured Planctomycetaceae bacterium | reverse complement strand
TTAAGCCTCGCGTCACGAGCATCGACGTTGTCGTAAAGAATTCTCCCCTCAGCCGGATCATAAAGTCGTGAGGGAAGATTCAGCAGCGTACTCTTGCCACAACCATTGGGGCCTACGATAGCGATGGTTTCACCCGCGTTAACCTCCAGGTTGATTGCTTCGAGTATCAATTTATCGGGGGTATATTGGAACGAAACGTTTTCAAAACGAAGCTTTCTCCAAGGCCGGGGCAGGGCGAGAGGTTTGGCAATCTCATGAATTTCGGGTTCACGATCTAGCACATCATAAACACGCTCTGCCGATGCGGTTGCTCGCTGAATATGATTGAACACGCCTGAGAGGCGTCGAGCCGGATCGCTCATGCCGGCTAGCATGGCGAAAAAGACGGACATTTGCCCATGGGTTAAAGGGGTTTCACTGATCGGCACCCCAAGCAAATGTGTTTGCTGATTTAAAACCAAGTAGCCACCTGCCATGGCGGCTGTGACTACCATCGCGACCCCGACGTTTTCCGTCAGCGGACTCGCCAACGAGTCGTAAAATGCAATCCGCATGTGCTTCTTGTAAAGTTCACCGAGCGACTCGCTGAATTTTTCGTTCTCGGCCTCTTCCCGTGTAAAAGAACGGATCAAGCGAATGCCGCTCAATGTTTCGGTTAGTGATTCGTAGACTCCCGAAAGTTCTTCCATAGCGCGACGATTGGCACGCTTGAGTGATTTGCCTAGCCAGCGAATTGCGAGCGCGGCTAAAGGCGTAACAACGACCGTTAAAAGCAAGAGCCGCCAGCTAAACCAAGCAGCACCTGCCAAGCAAGCAATCATCTTGAAAGGCTCTCGGATCGCTTGTCCAAACAGGATTTGCACTCCCGAGCCAACTTGCGATAGGTCGGCCGTGCAACGTGTCATCAGATCACCGCGACCACGCTCGTTGAACTCTCCTAAATCGAGCGTCAGCATCTTGCTGAAGTATTGACGTCGTAAATCAAGCGTTATCTTCCCCCCTAGTCTTGAAACCAATACAAGATTCACAACCCGAAATAAGTTTTTGATAACTGTTCCGAAGAGAACAAACGCGCAAACACAGCCAAGCGTTTTGAAGGGAGTATCGGGAAGCCAGCGTTTGGTAATTGGCAAGGCCCATTCGATCCGTTCGAGTTTGGCGCGAGTATAACCTTGCTGAATACGTAAATCGACAATTTGTTGCTCAAGTTCTTTTTGTCGAACAGGACCTGCCAATGGAAGGAGTCTCGCTGCTCTGATGCGTTCTTGTTCGAGATCATCAATCCGTTCGACTTGTGCAACAACGTCTTCGGCAAGCCATTCGGGAATGGAATGGTCTCGCATGACCGCATCGACGATGGGCCAAACAGCAACAAGGTTCGTTGCCCACAAGACAGCAACCAACAACGACGTGGAAATGCATCCCACAACGGTACCGGGGTAGTTCAGCGCCTGGCGCATAGCGCGGGCGAAGTCGTTCATAGGTCGTCCATGACAAACACTTCGTGGGGTAAGGTTATTTTGTGAAACCTCAACAACCACGGTTATCAATTCTTAAAGCACATTGCCTGCTTAAGGTAATAGTTTTCCGAAGAGGCTTTGTACCAGAGGAAAGGCCAGCGTCCAACGCCGACCGGCTCGTCAAGAGGGTGCTAGCAATGCGAGCGATGCTAGCCAATTTGAAGGCATCGTAAGGCTTGGGTTGAAGCGATTGCAATGAAAGGCTGGATTGTTCCGGTTCTTCCGCCGATATCTGACCAACAAGCAGACTCAAGTCGTGGAGGCCGATCGGTCGGCCCTACCGAAACAGACACGGCACGACTGAGTAAGCACTTTGGGGGGGAACCATAAAATGAAGACAATTTACGCCGTGATTGCGGCTGCGCTTATTACAACGGGCGTTGGGTGTTCGGCTCTGAATTCTTGTAACTCTTGCGGCACTCAGCCTTGCCACATTTCTCAGTCGCAACACGCGCCTCGGGCGGGCATGCTCGAAGGCCGATGCAATAATAGCCAAGGCATACTATCGAAAATGCGCTGGATTAGTCTCGGTGGCGATAGCTGTGGTTGTGGCGATGGTTGTTGTGAAGCTTCTTGTGGATGTAGCAGTGGAGAATGTTGCGACACTGGTTATTGTGGCTGCGAACAGGGTGGTTGCTATGGAGGAGCATGTGACAGTGGTTGTTGCGGCGGCGGGTGCGACCAAGGATGCTTGCAACGAGGCATTAGCCGTTTGATTGATTGCCCCTGTGGAGATAATTGTTGCTTCCGCAACGGAGGGGGCTTCTGTGGATTCTGCGGCGGTGGCGATCGCAATTACAACTTCAATCCGGGACCACCCGTTGGTCAAACCGCTTATCCGTATTACACGACACGCGGCCCTCGTGATTTCTTAATGGCCAACCCACCAACGATTGGGCCTCGCTGATCTTTAGAATTTGATCGGAAGGAAAAAACCAGTCGCGTGAAGGGACTCACGCTCACACCAGCCGCTAGGATGCACGGAAGCATCTAGGCGGCTGGTTTTTTCTGCGCTGGCCCACAGAAAGGGTAGCAACGATATTTGCTCGAAAAACACGACAGGCTAGCAGTACCGACCACCTGTAATAATCGGTGCTACTCTGGTTTGTAGAAAAACAAACGTGATTAATCCGATAAAAATCATGATCAATCCCGTCGGTTCTGGAACCGAAGTCGAAGACTGGGTATGAGACGCTTGAGCTACCGACGGAGCAGATTGCCCATAGTTGGCAACCCAAATATCGTAGTCTGATAACGAGTAGCGATTGCCTAGTAAATCTCTCCAGACGGTGTAATCAGCGGCATCAACAGTGCCATCTTCGTTAAAGTCACCCTCAAGAAGTCCTATTACCGAGGCAAACCGACGTACTACCCCATCATGCTTATTGAGCACATAGATTTCGTTGTCAGGACCTATACCGTATCGCAGATCGTTTCGATTCAGACTTTGGTTGTTGCTGGCATCTCGGATGATTTGCAAGAACGATTTTTCCTGACCGTTATGCGTTAGGCGAACCGCTTCGAAAGGCGCCAAAAAACCGCCAGCAAGATTGTTGACGTCGGTAAAATCTTCTCGTTGCACCAGCTCATCAACATTTACAGCAAAGATTGCGTTCTCGGTTTGAGAAAAGTCGCCGAAAAAGTACTTGCCGTGCAGTTGGGGTACTGCATCTCCTCGATAAACCGACCCCCCCGCAATGGCAAACAAGTGGTCTCCAAATCCATTGTTATCGAAGTCTTGATCGTATTGTGCTACCGGGTAAGTAAGAGCGTCGGTTGTGTGAGAAGTGGGTAAGGTATCGACAACGGTCGGTGAAATAACTTGAAAAGTCCCCTCGTAATCGCTCCAGCCATAGTTGGCTCCCGATGCACCGAGATTGATCTCTTCTACATTCGACTGCCCAATGTCGGCGATCAACATTTTTCCGCTGACCGTGTCCCAAGAAAATTTGTGTGGATTTCTCAGCCCATAAGCCCACACCTCTTCGATCGTATCCGCTTGGCCCACAAACGGGTTATCGGCAGGAATCGTAAAGG
>CAYGQU010000371.1:0-3588 GCA_964352045.1 uncultured Planctomycetaceae bacterium | reverse complement strand
CAATCAAGCAACAGTTGCCGAAGGCGGTGAAACAAGACACCGGTTGAACTAACGTTTTTACCAATCTCTTTTGCTATGTCAGCCAGACGCATCGAATCTCGATACCTTAGCCATAACAACTCACGCCTACTCGGAGGCAATTCGTTCAGGCAAGCAAGCAAAGCATCTTGACGATCGGAAAGGTCACTGAAATTTTCATGAGCTGCTACGGTAAGCGTTAGTTCATCAACGAGTTCTTGGCTGTAAACAAACCGATCGCGGGCAGCTCGGCCACGATGCTCCAAAATTTGCAATCGAGCTATCTTGAATGCCCAAGCGATAAAATTCGTACCTGGTTCAAAGGAATCGATCTTTCGCCAGATAACCAGATTCGTCGCCTGTAAAATTTCTTCTGCTGCTTCGCGATTGGCCGTCAAAGAAAAAATATACGCAAGTAGCCGAGTCTGGCTGGCAGATATCTTGGCAACCATTTCGCTCTGGCTATCTTGCTCGGACATGAATAACTACCGACGGAAGGTTGCGATGAGGGATGAGATGAGTAAAGCCTTATTTTGGCCTCTAAAGGCAAATGGACCAAATCATCGAAATATTTCGCAAAAACATCAAAATTTCCCAAAATCGCGACGGTCTTGCTAAACTTGTGTTGTTCAACACCTATCGTATTAGGCGATTAGTGGTCTTATCTTGATAGGTGACCAATTCGCGTAGCATAGGAGTACCCCCTTTTGGCAACCTCTTTATCAGTAGAAGATTTTCAGCAACTCATTAAAAGCATGTACCATGAAAAAGACGTCGCGCGAGGTATCGACGGCACCTTCATGTGGCTCATGGAAGAAGTAGGCGAACTCGCTTCAGCTTTGCGTGAGGGAAACCTCGAAGAACAACGAGGTGAATTTGCCGACGTATTGGCTTGGCTTACCACCATTGCCAACGTAGCCGGTGTCGATCTTACCCTGGCGATCAGGGAAAAATATGGCGACGGTTGCCCAGGGTGCAAAAAATTTGCCTGCGAATGCGATGACGCTGAGAAACCCTAATGTCTAAAAAATCATCTTCTTATCAGTACCCCTGTTTTCGGGGAGGTAGTAGTAACAGCTGCTTTTGAATTGATCGAATCGCTACTAATTAGAGACGCTCTAGAGCAGTAAGAAAATCGCTCAAAGAAGGACCAAGTGATTATCGGTATCTTCCGGTGGGCCTCCCCCCTGCTCTGCCAAGCTTTTCTCGCCCCGGATGGTTTTGAGCGAAATTTGGACGGTGAAATAGGGGGTTTTCTCAGGCTCAATCTAATTGTACCTGCTCAATTGCCGAGGATATTAGCTTTTTGAGCCGCTTCGGTGGTCGACATGGGGGGAGCTCTAACCCACAATAATAGGGCCTCGATAAAGGGGTACTTACGATTAGTTAGGTTTCTACTCGCCCGCTATTCTGTTGTGTTCTTATGATCGATCGTACTCGCCCCGAATTGATTGCCGAGATCGGGCGTTTTCTTGGAGGGTGGTATCCTATTATCAGAGGGCAATCGCCTCTGCTGGGCCTCGTACTTTTGCTTCTAGCCTCGGTATCGACAGCAGCCGACCTACCGCAAATTGTTGGTTGCGAAGTTGGCTTGGGAAATACCTATAAGCTCGGTCTAACGACTCAACTTCTCGTAAAAGTCAAAGGGGGAGACGAGCCAATGCCCCTTTATGTTACGGCAATTGCTTCCGATACCGATGGAGTTGGTGCAGCTACGACGATGCTTGGGGGTAAGCCAATCAGCACCGAACCGGGCAAGATATCCGAAGCAAGGCTCTACGCTCGCATCGGTAAAGACGATGCAGCCATACAAATTCGATTGCTTCGTGGTTCAAAGGTAATTGATACCAAGAGCTTTTCACCGTATGAACAAGAGCCTTATGAGATTGCGAGTCCTGTCAATTCAAATAGTCGAATATGGCTTTCACTCGGTAAGAAATCGAATCTCGAGTTGATTTTTAAGGATCAATCGCAACTAGACAATGAGCAATCGTTACGAATTGGGATCCTCGATACGACTGATGAGATGCCTCTTGATTGGATAGGCTACGAAGGCGTTGATACAGTTTGGCTCACTGCAGGAGATGGTATTTGGATTCGTGATTTAGGCCGTAATGATCCTCGCATCGTCGCGTTACGCGAATGGGTCGGCTCAGGAGGTCGGTTGGTCTTGTCTTGTGGTTCAGCAGGGGCTGAACTGCTTGGGCCTGGCGCAGTTTTATCAGACCTCTTGCCAGGTACTTACGAGAGGACCGCAACCTTGCGACGAACTTCTGCGATTGAAGCATACGCGGAGGCGAAGGTGCCAATCAACTTGCGCGGCGGTGATTTAAATTTGAGTCGAATCAATGCCAAGCAAACCATGATCGTAGCTAGCGACGGAGGAGGCGAGAAGGCTATTCCACTTGTCGTCCGTAATCCCTACGGTTTTGGGGAAGTTACTTTCGTTGCATTTGATCTAGATAATCAAGCCCTGGCGGATTGGCCTGATAAAAGCATGCTTTTGCAAAAATTAGTGACCAATGGATATAAAGGGTTAGGTAATGACTTTTCGAATAATCCGCAATTCAATTCGATGCCTAAGTCAGACAACAATAATTCAAATCTCGTGCGGGGTTTGATCGCTAAACTCGACAAGTCTTTCCGAGGAGTCTCTACAACACCCTTTATTGTTATCGTTGGATTGGTCGTTGCTTACTTACTCTTGATCGGACCGGGCGATTATTGGTTAACAGTAAGTTGGCTCAAGCGGCCCGAGATGACTTGGATTAGTTTTCCGCTAATTGTTGCGTTGACTAGCGTCGGAGCTTACTTGGCTGCTACCGCACTAAAGGGAGATCAACTGAGAGTAAATCAAATTGATTTGATGGATGTCGATGTCGAAGCTAGCGAAGGTCGGGGTCTCGCTATCACACATATGTTTAGTCCCAAAGCAGACCGTTATTCGCTTGCACTCAGCGTGAAGCAACCGAATGGTGACGAAGTAACCAACTTACAGCAATATAGTTCATGGCTTGGTAAGCCAGGTTATGGTTTGGGCGCAATGCAAGGATCGAATGGCATGGGCGCGACGCTGGTAGCCGACTACCAATGGCAACCACTGAGCTTGAAGTCATCTCGCGAAAATAGCGAGACTTCTAACGATAAAGGATCGCCTGCAATCCTCGGTATGCCAGTTCAAGTTTGGTCTACTAAGAGTATGATGTCTCGCTGGATGGGCAAGATTGGCAGTTCGCTAGACGCCAAACTACAGTGGAACGATGATCGACTTGTTGAGGGAATCGTTACCAACGAATTTGGTGTTGAACTCACCAACTGTCGGCTCTTAGCTGGAGATTGGGCATGGCGTTTGGGGAATCTTAGCAACGGTGAATCGGCTGAGATCAACACAACGTTGGCTCCCTTAAAGATTGCCACCATACTCAAGGGAATTGATCGAGGCGAGGCGGTCGAGGATTACTCTACCAAGCTTTCACTCATGGGAAGTCGCTTGAATGGAAATCGTGAACTCATTGGCTCGCAGCTTGCTTTCTGCGATATTGAAGGCGAGCCAATCGAATATTTACGCTC
>CAYGQU010000370.1:0-3588 GCA_964352045.1 uncultured Planctomycetaceae bacterium | reverse complement strand
GACTACCGTCCCGATAGCCCCGTGCTTGTCGTCGAACCAAAGTCTGACATCATCGGCTTGTTCGGCATGACCGATACGTCGGTTGCTCAAGCGGTGCAAATTGCCATAGCGGGGGATAACCGAATTCAAATCACGCTCGACGACGAAGATGTTGATATGCGGATACAGCTAGCTCCCGAGTTTCAAAAAAGTCCTGCCGAGTTGGGTCGTCTGATGCTTACCAGTGCAACAGGACAAAGAACCACGATCGACTCCGTTGCCGAACTGCGCCGCGACACGAATGTCTTTAGCATCAACCGTTACGATCGCAATCGGGCCGTTGTGGCGAAGTGCAACGTCGATGATCCGGTTACCCCGTCGAAAATCTTTAAGATTTTGTCGAGCGATATCCTGCCCGAACTTGGCTTTGTGCCTGTCGAGGGGGGAGAAAAGATGATCGAAGGATATAGCAAAGATTACGTTGGTGCCTCAACGACCTTGGCCGAAGGGCTCCAAGCGGAATTCACAGGTGAGAATGACGAGCGCGATAAAAATTTCGGCTACCTACTTTGGAGCATGATACTTGCCGTGGTTCTTATTGCGGCGATCTTGGCAGTCGAATTCAACAGCTTCCGACAAAGCTTTATCGTTATGGCTGCGGTACCTCTGTCTTTTATCGGTGTCGTCATTGGCATGTGGGCGACCGGCTTTCCATTTAGCCTTGCCACGTTCATTGGACTAGTCAGCCTCACGGGTATTGTCGTGAATGATGCCATCGTGATGGTCGATTTTACGAACAAAGCGCGGCAAAGGGGAATCGATGTTGACGAGGCATTGATCGAAGCGGGCGTCAGCCGACTTCGCCCGGTGATGCTGACAACCATTACCACAATCGGCGGCCTCTTGCCCCTATTAATGAACATCTCGGGAGGGGCTGAATTCTGGCAACCGCTAACTGGCGCTGTCGTTTTCGGACTTGCATTTGCAACGATTCTAACGCTTGTAGTCATCCCCTGTTGCTACAGCTTGGCATACGTTCGCCCTAGACTAAAAGAAGTAGCCGTTATAGGTGGCTTCATCGCAATTCTGTTCGTGATGTGACAACGTCTAATCACGCTCTGTAAGTCGATTTAAATGCCAAGCATCGAGAGTAATTTCAACTCTTCTTCGCGGCCTTCTTTTTAATGCGCCCTTATACGTCAATGCACCCTTACGTTTCAATGCATCTTACATGGCAGTCGCTTTATAACGCATTTTCTGATTGCGACATGACTTGTTTGTGGGAAATACAGCAGGCAATTGAACGGAATGGCTTTTTTTCGCGGCCTAGTCCGTGAAATAAAAGCTACTTAATAAGATACGAATTATCTAGGCAAGTGCTACGAGGAATCTGATTCTCTTGCTGGATTAGTTTAGTAACTTTCTCAACAGCCAAGCAACTATTAGAGGTAGAGATGGGACTCTTTAGCAAATCACAGGAAGCCGAAGTGGTACTTGAAAACAAGCCCCAAGCTAATAATCAGCAAGATGATCTTAAAGGTCAGCTTGATGCGATCAATCGTTCTCAAGCCGTTATCGAATTTGAACTTGATGGTACCATCATAAAAGCCAATGAAAATTTCTTGAATGCTCTTGGTTATACGTTGGAAGAAATTCAAGGCAAGCACCACAGTATTTTCTGTGAATCGCATTACACAGCAAGCTCTGAATACAAAGCCTTTTGGGACAATCTGCGCCAAGGCAATTTCAGCTCGGGTGAGTACATGCGACTTACCAAAGATGGTACCGAGATTTGGATCCAGGCTTCATACAATCCTGTCTTCGATAGCGAAGGCAATCCGTTAAAAGTAGTAAATTTTGCTTCTGATGTTACCGCTCAGAAAAAACAATTTGCTGACTTTCAAGGCAAAATAGATGCCATCAACAAGTCGCAAGCCGTTATTGAATTTGAACTTGATGGAACCATTGTCAAAGCAAACGAAAATTTCTTGACAACAGTTGGCTATTCACTTGATGAAATTGTCGGCAATCATCACAGCATGTTTGTTGACCCTAAGTACGCCAAAAGCAACGAATATGCTCAGTTTTGGACCGACTTAGCATCGGGTAAATTCCAAGCAAATCAACACAAGCGATTCGGTAAAGGTGGTAAAGAAATTTGGATTCAAGCTTCCTATAATCCCATCTTCGATGCTAACGACAATCCAATTAAAGTCGTAAAATTTGCGACGGATATTACCGAAACCATGAAGCTTGAAAAGGCAATTGCGGTAGGCAACGACGTCGCTTCAAGCGTCTCGCAAATGGTGACTTCGATTGAAGAAATTGCCCAGAGTGTCTCTCGCACCGCTAACCTTGCCAAAGATGCCAAAGGAATTGCAGAAGCAACAGGTAGAAGTGTCGAGAGCCTTGACGAAAACAGCCGCGAAATTGGCGAAGTGGTTTCCGTTATTCAAGAGCTTGCCGACCAAACTAACTTGTTAGCGCTCAATGCCACGATTGAAGCTGCTCGGGCCGGCGAGTCGGGACGCAGTTTTGCTGTCGTAGCCAGTGAAGTCAAAGAGCTTGCAAATGCGACCGCAAAAGCAACACAAAATATTGAACAAAGTGTTTTCAGAATTCAAAGCTGCATTTCAGAAGTAGTAGGCTCAACCACTAAAATCACTGAAAGCATTGGTGAAGTAAGTATCAATACGACGACTGTCGCGGCTGCCGTGGATGAACAATCAGCTACCATGGCGGCTTTGGGGCAAACAGCCGAACAGTTGCGTTCGCTAAGCGCGCAAGTTAGTTAATTTGGACTCATTGTATATCAATTCTGATTAAACCTCATATTACACGAGGACGCCGGATTTCGGGCGTCCTCGTTTTTTGTTAGAGTGATCTGTCGAATGGTTTTAGCCGCTGAGCTACACCGTTTGCTACACCGTTTGCTACACGGGAAAATTACTCGGGAAACCTGTCAGTCCCCCTCGGGTACTTTTGCCTAACCCACTCCCCTACCCCTCCTGAATTCTTTCCTATGATTGATTTACCGCCTGGCATTGAAGGACTTGTTTTCGATTGCGATGGAACGCTTATCGACTCCATGCCGCTGCATAAAGAACTTTGGAACGTAGCGCTTAAACCGCATGGAATTCAGGTTCCTAACTCATTCATCGACACGCATGCAGGCAAACCAACCGAGGTAATCGTCGAAGTCATCAATGCCGAAAACAATTTATCAATTGATCCCGAACAAATTTTAGAAGAGAAAGAACGCCGTTTTCGTGAACGGATTGCCGAAGCGGCGTCGATTGAACCGGTCGTCGCGACGGCGAGACATTACTTTGGTAAGCTTCCCATGGCGGTTGTTTCGGGAGGATGTCGCAAGAATGTGATCTTGTCACTCGAAACCCTTGGAATTATCGATTGG
Organism: uncultured Planctomycetaceae bacterium; assembly: GCA_964352045.1. Classification (GTDB taxonomy): domain Bacteria; phylum Planctomycetota; class Planctomycetia; order Pirellulales; family Lacipirellulaceae; genus CAYGQU01. The sequence goes on along the minus strand of CAYGQU010000370.1, from coordinate 194 downwards.
TTTCCCGTTATCTTAACGGCAGATGATCCCATACCACATAAGCCGGCCCCTGATCTATTTCTGATTGCCGCCGAGCAGCTTGGCGTGCCAGCGGACCGATGCCATGCGTTTGAAGATGCCGACGCCGGAATCGCATCGGCAATTGCTGCTGGCATGACCGTAACAGACGTTCGCGAAGTGCTAGGCATTCAGCT
>CAYGQU010000369.1:3028-3594 GCA_964352045.1 uncultured Planctomycetaceae bacterium | reverse complement strand
GCGTAAAATCTACGACCCGGCCGTCGAAGACAAAGATCGCAAGGATGACCTCGAACTCGATAGGGTCGGACACGATGCCCAAATGCCATGGGAATCGGATGGCAAACTTTGGCACACGGAGGGACGCGTCGCCCGTGATGGCTCTTCGGTTGAGTGGGAGGGTCGCCTGCTTGAACGTCTTGAAGAGCGGATTCAATCGCTCGGTGACTTCGCACCTACAAATTGGAATAACCGAACCGTCGTTGAAATCACCGGGACCAAAAAATCTGACGGTTGGTTCTTTCATGCACTTACAGGTGAAAGATGGTTACTGAAACTTAAGTTCCGTACCGCAAAACGAACCTTCCAAAAAGAAGAACTCATCGTGGCATTGGATTTGAAATCGCTCAATGATTTAGATGATATTGAAGCGTATGGATCGGGCCCACGCGTTAAGTGCAAGAACCTAACAGGTCCATGGCAAGAGATACAAATTGCCGTGCATAATTGGAAGGAAATTGATAAACCAGCTTTCTGGGAATTCCTTGAAAAAGCGGTCGGCGGCTTTGGGAAGTTTGTCGATCGAG
>CAYGQU010000369.1:2553-3018 GCA_964352045.1 uncultured Planctomycetaceae bacterium | reverse complement strand
GCGGAGAAGAATCCTGAGAACCTGATGCCATGGAAAGTCTTGGGTCAAAAATGGCACTTGGCTCGTAAAGGCTTTTCACCTGGTAAAAAAGTCGCTTGGAACCCTGAGCTACTCGAAGAAGTTCTCGAAATGGTTGCCGAAGCTTCGCCCGAAGGGGAGTACTTGTGGAACAACAAAGTGCTCGTCCACCGAATGGTCACAGGCCAAACCACACCATGGGCAACGGTCGTCACAAAACGGATTGACAACATCGAACTCGCGCTGAATGGCCCCAAAGGGGCATGGCAACTAGGCCAATTTGCCAATCTCGCTGCGGATAGCGAACTCGACGACCGTCGAGACGATCGGGATACGATTAGGCTACGCTTTAAAAGTGAAGAAGAACTTGAGCGAGAAGAACTCGAGTCTTTCGTTCGCGAACACCTGATTTCTTGTTTGGCTTGATTTATCGTTCGGAAATAATAG
>CAYGQU010000369.1:0-2543 GCA_964352045.1 uncultured Planctomycetaceae bacterium | reverse complement strand
CCGCCCACGCGTACGAACCAAGATTTTGTCGTCGCCATAGGGGATTGGCTGCGCGACGATCGACTCGTCAAGTTCGATGGTCGAGAGCAATTCCCAGCCATTGCTGACTCTTGCCACATGGCCGACGCCATCTTCACGGAAACAATAGATTAGGTCACCTAGCAGAAGGGGCGAAGAAAAACATTTCGAACGCGAGCGGGGCAGTTGGTCGCTCCACAGTGTTTCACCCGTTGCTAAGTTAAGACAATTGATCGTTCCTTTTTCACTCAAAAGAAAAATTTTGTCCTGGGCGATTATTGGACAAGGGACATCGCTACCCAATTGTTCTTGGTTCCAAATTTCGCAGTCAGTCTCCGTAAGACCTTTGGCGGCGGACAACAAATTGATTGACCGCAGAAAATCACCCCGGCCATAAGGAATAATTGCTATTTCGTTCTCAATTGTTGGAGATACGATTTGGCGCCACATGCCTGCCGATTCGGGATTGAAGCCACCGACTTCTAACCGTTTCTTACCTGTTGCTGGGTCGTGACCCGTTAAATAATCGGAGCCGAAGATCACGACCATTGGTTTGCTATTAACATTCGTTAAGATTGGGGTCGTATAGCTTTGATCGCATTCTGTCGGAACTTCGTAGGTCCGATCGACTTTCCAAAGGACTTCGCCTGTGGCGCAATCGAAAGTCACAACATAGGACTCATCCGCCTGCATGACGGCAACGAGGATTCCTGTATCGGTCAAGATGGGTGACGTTCCGAGATCCCACCACAGTGTATCTTTGCCAAACGCTTCTTGCAGATTGAACCGCCATGCTTCTTTGCCATCAAGCGATAGCGCTACAAGCAGACCACTCTTGAAATAAGCATAAATTTGTTTGCCATCGGTGACTGGCGAAGAATTCGCCCCGGTTGCTGAACGGTGTTTTGCTTCACTTCCAGGCCCCAGTTGTTGTTGCCAAAGTTGGTTCCCCTTTGCGTCGTAAGCACAAACCGAATCTTGCCCGTCGATTTCACAGGTCACATAGATCGTATCCTTCCATACGATGGGCGTTGAAGCACCGGGCCCAGGTAAATCGACAGACCAAACGAGATTCTCGTCGAGCGAAAGCTTAGTTGGGTATTTTGCCGAGGCTTCTAACGCGATATAGGCATTAGAATTTGCTCCACGCCATTGGGTCCAATCCAAAGCATAAGATTGAACACTAATCAGACTCAGTATTAGCGAAAGAAATAGCGTGCGCATAAGAGATGTCGTCAGATAGGTTGAGAAAGTGAGACAGGAATTTAATTTAGATGATTTTGGTCTCCTAAACGAGTAGAAAGTATAGTCTTTTTTGTTGATTTCAGGTAATCGCCCCCTCAATTCATTCCATAAAAAATACCTAGTTAGCAGCCTTGCGGAAGTGCATTAAGTAACCAAGGCTGCGACTCTTTCAAGCCGCAGCCTTGTTAACACAAATCGTGTTGCTTCATTTCTATACAGCTTGTTAAGCTGATTTTTTGACTCGAATCATTAGTATCCAACCCCTAGTTGGGTTAGCTCAGTATCAAAAATATCGACTTGCACATCAACCATGCCGTTGATTAATACCGTAGAGTCACCATCCCTACTCCTGAATAGTCATTGTCGGTTTCAAAACGGAAGGACCGAAACTAGACTCCAAAGCGATCAGAATAGATACCAAAGCCGCCCCACCGAGCGTGTCTGCCGTTAGCTACCCAAGTTGCCCTCCTGGCACCTATCTCATGTAGCAGCCTCACTTTTTTATCCTTCGGTATAGACGTATTGACCGATCACTTCTCGTAAATCGACTGAGATATTCCCTACATTCGATAGGATCAGAATAAATGTTCCTTTGATGTGCCGACTGGCTTCGGGCCTCACCTCAGGCTACGATTCTACTAGAGTCGGATCTATAAGAGTTGGATTACTTTAGGGTAGATCTTCGCTCATAGAAATAAATCCCGCTGGTGCTAGCGATTGGTCCTAACAGAGTTTATTCATGTCGAGCGATAGTCAATCCGTTAGCAATCTTCCGTTGCCTTCTAAGGAGACGGGTAACTCTTCCAAGGCATCATCTGCGAATGCGGATTCGCTTGAGGCTTCATCAACCAATGCTACGACAAACGATGGCGAGCGCATCGCAGCAATTGACATTGGTTCAAACAGCGTACGGGTTGTCGTCGCTCAATCAATTTTGGGTGGTTACCGTGTCTTGGATGAAGAGCGGGAAAACACACGTCTTGCGGCGTCGTTAACAGAAACAGGTGCCCTTGCCGACGAAGCGATCGAGTCAACCATTACCGCCCTGCGTAGTTTTGTAACGCTCGCACAAGGGCATGGTGCTGCCACAACGCGTGCGATTGCCACCAGTGCCGTGCGTGATGCAACCAACGGCAAAGCATTTTGCAAGCGAGTGCGAGAGGAAGTGGGGCTCGACATCAAGATCATTTCACCGCGTGAAGAAGGTAGGCTCTCGTTCCTGAGTGTGGCCCGTGCTTTTGATGTGAGTAACAAGCAAGTAGCCATTGCAGATATAGGAG
>CAYGQU010000368.1:0-3598 GCA_964352045.1 uncultured Planctomycetaceae bacterium | reverse complement strand
GCTGTTTTTTCGGTACTTTAAGCCCTTCCTGACGCCAAAGGCGTTCAATGCGTTTGTGATTCACTCGCCAACCTTTACCACGCAACAACGCGGTGATACGGCGGTAACCGTATCTTCCATAGTCACTAGCAAGCTGAGTCAGCTCTCGAATCAGGCGTGGCTCATCGCTGGAAGCTTGCTTTACTCTTCGCTGCGAACTTCTTGGTTGGCCGACCACTTGGCAAGCCCGACGTTCCGACACACATTCACGGCCTAGCGAATCTCTCGCATACTCGACCGCACGGCGTCGTTTAGTCGGGCTTAGAAGTTTCCCGAAGCTACCTCCTTAAGAATCGCTTTATCAAGCTCAGCGTCCGCAAGCAATCGCTTGAGTCGAGAATTCTCTTTCTCAAGTTCCTTCAAGCGTTTCGCCTGATCGACTTTCATGCCACCGTATTCCTTACGCCAACGGCAGTACGTCTGGTAAGTCACCCCTATTTGCTTTACGGCTAAGGCTACCGAATGACCTTCAGAGATGGCAATCTCCGCTTCGCGGAGCTTGCCTATGATCTGTTCCGCTGTGTGCTTCTTACCTAAGGACATCTGAATCTCCTTCAAGTTATTGAGCCCGATGATTCGCTATTCTAGCAAATGCAATCTGGACTCGAATGAAGGGGGCAGGTCACCGTTCGACTGACTCCAGTACAAGACCAAGACATACTTCTCGGTCGACTAGTTTCAACGACAAGCGTGCGACGAGTTCTTAATTCGTAAAAATCTTTGTAGCGTAAGTGCTTATCGAAGGATTGCGACGATAGTACGACCCATAGTCCACTTGTCTACATGTAAAAAAAGACGAGGTAACCGGTTAGATTCTTACCTGCGGAGCAGACTTAGGGCAAAAAACTAATTGGTTCTAAGTAAGGGATCACTATAAACTAAAGGTGAAATATTTCGTTTGGACAGATCTGGTTTTTACTAATATTTAGGGCTTGGTACTTCTGCACGACACTTTAGCTTATGCCTATAATTTCTTCATACTAATTGTCAAACTACTTCCAAACTGATGGCTCGAATATGTACCGTATGTGTAGGCCTAGCAGTAAAAAAATCATAGGAACCACCTGCAATGGAACCCAAACAAAAGCATCTTCGCATCCGTTGCCCACATTGCGACGTCGCACTACGGATTCGTCAACCGATGCCCGACAAGGTGTTAAAATGCCCAAGATGTACAAATCCTGTTTACAGTCGGGAAATGTCACCGTCAATAAGCCTTCGGCAGCAAGAGAATTCACAGCCAAGTAAGGGTAATAGGCTATCCTCAAAAGCCACCTACTATTTAATTTCTGGCTTTGCATTCATGGTAGTTGTTGGCTTAGGAACAGCTTTCATGCTAATCAACTTGAGCAATATCTCCAGCGAAACAAGTCCAGCAAAAGACTCTGTTGACCAGGAAGCCAAACATTACACCAATGAATTACTGGCGCCTAGCAGTAAGACTGAGCGAACGAATGCAGAGCCCATTCCAAGCACACGCGATGATTCCAAACATGTTAAAAAGACTATTCGCCGTATCAGTGAATTTGATGACGTAAAAAATACTAAGATCACACTAGAAGATCATATCGCTTTCCAGAAAGAGAATATGATTCTAGAATCACTTGACATTGATATTAACAAGTTCAGAAAGCTAAGCTACTCGAATCGGCTCGATGGTTTTGTGCCTGATAATGCATATTTCAATTCTGGCCTACATAGTGCCGTGCATCTAGGTACTGAATGCTTCAGTCCGAATGGCGATCTTCGTGAAAAGTGCTTAGAGCTCTTGAAGTCACTAGATAATAAACCTGGAAGTTTAATGCTTTTTGTACCTCGTAATAAATCAGGTAGCTGGTCTGAGAACTCAAGCGTTGGAAAATTCTCTGACGGCAGAACGAATCGTGCAACTTCTACAAGTCGTAAGGAGATGCCAAAATCATTTCTAAGTGCTAAATTACTGAAGCAGTTGTCTGGCGTGCTTGGTGTATCCTATATTCAAGTGCGGGGGAAATTTGATGGTGCAGTTTTTAAGGATTGTACAATTCCACTTAAGGGGCTTGATGTTTCTTACACAGGAAATCCACAATTAGAGTACTTGCAACACCTCCCGCAGCTAAAATATTTTCGCTCTGTTGGCAATCGTTCGTCTGAGTCATCACGAGATCTTTCTCCTCTTCGGTATTGCAAGGATCTTCAACTTCTAAATATCGATCTGTCGCCCAAAGACGACTTTCGTCCATTGAGTGACTTGACTAATATTAAAAGCATTAATCCTCATGGAGCGGGATATAACGATCTATTTCTTGATGCCATCGGACGTCAAGGTTCACTTGAGGAATTGCGAATCTTTAGCCCGGATTATACGGCTGATTCTCTCAATAGTTTTCTGACGACTAACTCCTTAATCGTTCTTGAAATCCCTTCCAACAAGAGTACTGGAATGTGCAGTCAGTCGCTGGCCTTACAAACCAATCTCTGCACCCTAAACTTGTCAACATCCGATTTATCAGATCACTTTCTATCCTGCATTGCAAAGATGCCTAAACTCATAGACCTAGATTTAAGAAACAATCGAATTCAAGGAATTGGACTTAAAGCCCTGAGTAAGTGTGATAGGCTAATAAAGCTAGACCTTTCAAAGAATCAAATCGAGAGTCGATATTTGTCCTTCTTGGAAAATCTTTCTAGACTAGAGTGCCTAGTTCTTGATCACAATCCCGTTGACGACCAATGCCTGAAGTTCCTCCACAACCATAATGAGTTGAAACTACTTGGATTGAGAAGTACTAAGATAACGAACGAAGCAGTTGCCTCTTTGGCTCAAATCCCTAATCTCAGTAGCGTTTATGTTAGCGATACAGCTATAACCCCTCAAGGAATTAGGGATATTTGTAGTGCGTTAAAAAAAGGTCATCTAGGCATCTCAGAGGATCTACTCAACACCGAACAATTAGCGGCGTTGAAGCGAGAGTTTCCAAACGTATACATTTCATTGCAATGAAATCGTGGAAAGAAATACGAATGGTCCTCGTAGGGTCATAAAACGTCAACAACCCTGAAATCTAGGAAGTTACTAGCAAATTTATTTTGACAACAATTAGCTTGCATTGTCATGCACTCTCCTCAAATTGTAACAGGGCCATATTGAGCGCTAGTATATCGGAGCAATATGGGCAGTACTTCTACTTGCGTACCATACCAAGGCAATGGGAATCGCCAAATACTGGCTTAAACAGCTGATTTACATGTAAGTGTCATGCTAATGCCAATCATAATCCATCTTAATCTTTAGAGCCCTGCTTTCAGAAGTAAGCTAATAGATTCAAACCGTGGTTCTACAAAAAAAACTTCGTCTCAAGTGAAATTAGATATGATTTTCCTTCTTCCTCCCCTCAGTTCACACTGATCCATAGACAGACTCTAACGCATCTCGCTGACGATCTGGGAGTAGGTGACGGTACCGTCCCCTCATTTCCTCAGTTTGGTGCCCCATCCATTCATCGATCATGCGTTGATCGACTCCTTCAATGGCCGCATTGGACGCAAACGAATGGCGAAAGACGTGGAAGCCTTTGAC
>CAYGQU010000367.1:0-3601 GCA_964352045.1 uncultured Planctomycetaceae bacterium | reverse complement strand
CCCCCACGCAGCCGAACTGCTCGAGCATTTCACGAACCACGAGTCGATCAACGTCGATTTAGAAGAACTTCGAATCCACGAAACGAGCGGTTTAGTAGGTCAAACGGTCCGCGGTACTGCCGCTCGACAACGACATAACCTGCTGATCGTTGGCATCCGCCGCAACACCGGCGACATGATATTCAATCCTGACCCCGATGACATCTTTAATGCTGAAGATACGCTCGTTGTAATGGGCAAAACGACCGACATTAACGGTTTTCGCCACGCATTGCATCTCGATCGCGAGGGGGGTGAAGAGGGAGTTGCCCTATAGAAGGATTAACTTGTTTCACAAATTGAAAAGGTTTCAGCCAAAAGCCTTGCATCTAGGTCCAACCCACGTTTTCAGCAGTGGCGGGTCATGGTAGGTTAAAAATAACCAATCGACCAACAGCATGAATACCTTGCTGATTAGAATTTTTGCCTAGCCCACCAACGTCTCCCGCCTGAATTATGAAGCATTACGATGTCATCGTTATCGGAACCGGTCCCTCGGGTCAAAAGGGGGCTATTCAGGCTGCCAAGCTTGGTCGCTCGGTCGCCATCATTGAAAAGAGTCCTGTCCTTGGTGGCGCTCAGGTCAACACGGGAACCATTCCCAGTAAAGCATTACGCGAGGCGGTCGTTCTTTTGACTGGGGCTGATCGTCGTAAAATACCTGGCGCAAGCTATGGTCCAAAGAAGAACGTCGCCATCGCCGACTTGCTAGCCTTCTCACAACAAATCATCCGTCACGAGTGGGAATTGATTAGTAGCCAGTTCGAGCGTAACGGAGTCGAGCTCATTTGGGGTGCCGCCAAATTCGTCGGGCCTAACGAAATCGAAGTTGATGCAAAAGATGGCCCCGAACGTCTAACTGCCGACAAATTTTTGATCGCCGTTGGCACCCGCCCTGCCCGGCCTGACCATATTCCCTTCACTGAGCATACGATCGTAACAAGCGATGAATTGCTCAAGCTAGATCGAATTCCAAGAACCATGATCGTCGTCGGTGGTGGCGTAATCGGTTCGGAATACGCTTGCATTATGGCAACTCTTGGTGTGCGAGTCACGCTTGTCGAAGGGCGCCACCAAGTGCTTGGTTTCCTCGATCAAGAAATTGCCGGGGCTTTCCAATACTTTATGCGACAAAAAGGAATCACCCTCCGGCTTGGAGAAAAAGTCGAGTCGATTCATGAAATTGATTCCGATGCTGCCAGCCATGGCAAGCATGGGGGGCCCGATAAGTGGGTCGAGGCGAAGCTCGAATCAGGCAAACATTTGCGTGCTGAAGTCTTGCTCTACGCCGTTGGCAGACAAGGCGTTTGTGGCGAGCTAGGACTTGATAAAGTTGGAATCGAATTTGACGACCGCGAAAGACTTCACGTCGATGACGATTACAAAACCAACGTTGATCATGTCTATGCCGCAGGCGATGTGATTGGCTTCCCCGCACTGGCTTCGACCAGCATGGAACAGGGTCGCCGAGCAATTTGCCACGCGCTGGGCGTATGCGACGTTCGTAACTACAACACGAAGCTCTTCCCCTATGGAATTTATGCTGTTCCCGAAATTTCCATGGTTGGCCAAACCGAAGAGCAACTAACCGACGAAGGAATACCTTACGAAACCGGCATCGCCCATTACCGTGAAATTGCCCGGGCCAAAATCCTGGGCGATGAACTAGGCATGATGAAAATGCTTATCCACCAAGAAACGCACAAAATCTTGGGGGTACACGTCATCGGGGCTGACGCGACCGAGCTAATCCACATCGGCCAAGCCGTCATGGCCTTGGAGGGTACCGCCGAGTTCTTTATCGACAACGTCTTTAACTTCCCTACCCTGGCCGAGTGCTATAAAGTCGCAGCTTACAACGGGCTAAATAAACTAAACCACGTGCACTGATCATAAGCCAGCATTGATCAGGAAACTATTGACCTAGAAGACTACCCCTCCGCAATGGCGATCGCCGTTGCGTGGCTTCGGCAATGGCTTATCGAGAGATGTATTTGCTCGATACCACTACGTTCAAAAATTTCGCGAACACCACCGTAGAGTCTTACAGTCGGTGCGCCCATCTTAAGGTTTCGGATTTCGATATCGCGCCAACCGATGCCGTTGATCCAACCAGTACCGATCGCTTTGAGAACCGCTTCTTTGGCAGCCCAACGACCAGCGTAATGCTGTGTCGCTGCTCTGCTAGCGGCACAATACGCAATTTCGTACTCGGTATAAACGCGACCAATGAACAATTCACCATGGCGCTCGATCATTTTCGCGATGCGCAAGCATTCGACGATATCGGTGCCAAGGCCGAGAATTGCCATCGGTATAGACTCCTTGCTCCGAGGTGGATAAGCGTTCGTAAGGAACAAGCCCCACAAAGTTCTTTCAAGCTGCTACCGAATCACCCACCCAAGGCTTGATCCAAATCGGCGATCAAATCATCCGTATCTTCGATCCCACAAGCCAATCGGATCATGTTATCGGGAATACCATACGCTTTTCGTTCCTCGGGTGTGCACTTGAAGTAGCTCATCACAAGTGGTTGCTCGATCAGTGTCTCGACGCCGCCAAGGCTTGGTGCGATTCGACCAATCTTCGAGGCATCGACGACGTCGGCCGTTTGCCGCCAATCAGCTTCTTTGACAAGGAATGTTACCATACCGCCATAGCCACGCATGTACTTCTTCGCCTGCTCATGATCGCGGTGCGATTCGAGGCCCGGATAATATACCTTTTCAACACGAGGATGCGATTCGAGGAACCGAGCCACCGCTAAACCGTTGGCGTTATGCCGTTGCATCCGCAGTTCAAACGTTTTTAGACCACGCTGTAGCAAGTAGATATTCTGTGGCGAATTCACGGCACCCATGATGCCTCGTAAATAACGAACCGGTTCAAGCTGCTTAATGCTTCCCGACACAGAACCAGCCAACAAATCGTTATGCCCCCCCAAATACTTTGTGCAAGAGTGCATGACGTAATCGACGCCTGCGTCAATGGGGCGCAAGTTGTAAGGCGTCGCGAGTGTTGCGTCGATAAGTGTTTCAACGCCATTCTTCTTTCCTACCTCAGCAAAACGATCAAGGTCGATGCAGCTTTGGTGTGGGTTTGTTGGCGATTCGCTAATTAACATCTTCGTATTGGGCGTGATCGCGTTTTGCATCGCATCGTAATCACCTGTTTTGACCGTCTTGGTTACGACACCGAAGCGTGCTAGGTGCTTGTTGCAAAATTCACGGCTACGATGGTAACACTCGTCGAAGAAAACAACTTCATCGCCAGCACTCAATTTTGCCATCAGTAGCCCAACAAATGCCGCCATCCCACTCGAGTAGAGAATCGCTGACTCGGCCCCATCGAGCTTAGCAAGTTTCTCTTCAACGACCTTCTCACTTGGATTGCCATAACGGCCATATTCCTCACGGGCTTGCCCCTCTTCGATGAAATCAATAATCGACTGCGTATTGGGAAACGTGTAGGTCGAGGCGCAGAAGATCGGATCAGTGATCGAATCGCCCGGCTTCTGCCTAGCTTCGCCCGCATGGACTGCCGTCGTTGAGACGCCCAACTG
>CAYGQU010000366.1:0-3611 GCA_964352045.1 uncultured Planctomycetaceae bacterium | reverse complement strand
GAAAAGCAACCGCGCAGACCGCTGCGGAAGTCGAGCGTGAGGCGCGTAGTGCAGACACGGCACAAGACGCGCTCATTACCTATGAGTTAAATCTTGCAGCCAATCGTTTGCCGCCAGCCGAGCGAAAAAAAGCCCTGGAGCAAATGAAGCAATGGCGAGATATGGCTGATAAAGAAATGGTTCGGCTTGGTCGTCGTTGGGTCTCGAAGCAAGAGGCCGAACGGGCGCGTGAACTCGCGAGTGACAAAATAGATCAGGCCATTGAATTTTTGCGGTTAAACAATGGCAATCTGGCGGAGATGGCATTGCGTGATGCAAGCAAGTCAGATCCATCGAGTGCTGAGGCAGAACTTGTAATGGGTTTGATTCACAGTTTAGTAGATGGCAATGACGCGAAAGCAGTTCGTTGCTTTCAAGAATGCTTACGCCGTGATCCGGGGAATGTTGCGATTTTGAACAATCTTGCAGTGAGTGAGTTTTTCTCGCGTCGCTATAGCGATTCTTTAGAGCATTGGACCGAGGCTGCCGAATTATCACCCGAGACAAAAGTAATCTCGCAGAATCTAGCCTCTGCGTTGTCGCTTGCAAGTCACCGCGAGATCAATGCTTCCAAATCTAGCTTGACAAAGGCTGGTGAAGTCTACACTAGGTTGCTAAAAGATTATGATCATGATAGGCCCGAGGCAATCAAATTTTACTTCATACCTCCCGATCGACTTAAATCATCTAGCAGCGACACCTATAGTGGTTCCGATGGTGAATTGATTTCAGTTGGTTCTGGTTCAGGGTTTGTAGTATCACCGGGAATAATCCTCACGAACGAGCATGTAATTGAAGATGCCGATGGTCTACTAATTGTTGATCCTAAGGACTCCTCAAAACGGCTTCCTGCTGAAGTGATTGCCTATTCAATAGCCGACGACTTGGCGATCGTGCGTTGCGACAGCTTGAGTGCTGAGCCAGTAAATCTTTCTCCGCTTATTCCTAATCGCGGGGCAGATATCATGGTGCTCGGCTATCCTCTCGGACCCCAGTTTGGGATGAATCTGAAAGCAACGCGTGGTTCGGTAGTTGCACTTCCGACGAATGAGCCTGACAGCATGTGCCTATATGACGCACTGACGAACCCTGGCAATAGTGGTGGTCCTTTAGTCGATCAGTATGGTCGAGTTGTCGCTGTTGTGAGAGCCATCACAGGTGATATTGGTGGAGTCTACGGAGCAGCAATTCCCATGGATAGAGCACTAGATTTTCTTCGTTTACAAGGAATAAGCGTCACCGTGGAACAAAGAGGAAGCAAACTGCTTCCATGGCCCGAAGTTGATAGTAAAATCGCTCCTTCTACCGTTTTAATTCTCAACCGACAAAGAAGCAAACGTTCGGGAGGACTCGAACGCAAAGCGGATTGATCAATTCCTTTCGCTCTATTTTTTTCGACAATCGCCTATTCGCTGGTCGTTTCGTCTGTTTCTATTGTGTGGCTAACAAGTCGAAGCTTCACGGGTCGGGCCGTTTCGTTCCAAACTTTGCGGCGTTCGACGAGAAGCCACTTTTGTTGACCCCGTGCCACGCAGCGAACTTCGATCGTGCCGCCAGGCCAATCTTCGGGAGCGGAAAATGTGACGCAAAAGGTTTGTTCCCCTTCAAGCGTTGCTTGATTCGATTGACGTAGCTTGAAGAAGACCCCTCGATGCGATCGCATGGTGCCACTCACGATCACCGCCTCTTTAGGGGGCGCTTTGGTGAGCGTTTCGGTAAACTTGTTCGATTCTGATTTACCGGCTGTGATGGTGGGGGTGATGGCAATGTCGGTTGACAGTTTACCACCCAAAGAAGCGGCAAGCGTTTCACCCGTTTCGATGCTACGCCTGAGTTCGATGGGTTCGGTAAATTCACTTTGCAGATGCGTACGTGGAGCGTAATCGTGGACCCGCAGATTGTCGGCAGCACCGTCGATTTCTATCACCACGTCACGAATACGATCAGGCTCTCCTTGATACAGCAATAACGAGACAGGGACTTTCACTTCAAAAAGCCGTCGATCGGGATGCTCATTTGAGAATTCCGTCGTTGTTACCTCGGTAACAACCAACGAATCAGGAACATCGAACGATACTTCGGGCGTGTTGACCGACAGATCCATGAGTTCGCGAAATTCATTAAATTCACCAGCCGAAACAGGCATCATCGAGAACGTGACCTGTGACAATGCAGCGAGCAGGGCGATCGTAAACATTCGATGTGAATAGGTAACCAACATGGCAAAACTCCGTTATCAGCCAAAAAGAGAAAGGCATCACCTTCTGGATCAAGCTACGCAAGTTGGTCTTGATGAGTTCTACCTGAACAGAAAAGGCTAGCGGTGCTATCAAAATTTTTGGAACCAAGACGACACCAGCGATCGACTTGGCTAGCAAACAATTAGGCCAGCAAACGATTTGTTAGATGAAGAAGAGAACGCGGATGATGCGGATTGAATGAGATTTTCGCGGATCTACCAAAACCAGGGCGACCTTCGTTTTGAGCCTTCGCGGTTGAATTCTTTTTCTTACCTAGTTCTTACCTAGTTCTTACCTAGCGATGAGCAAGTCGGCGCTGGTGGCGATTTGTTCTCGAGCGGAGGGTAGGACCGACATGAACGAGTCGGGGAGTTCGGGGAGTCCAACTCGGCGCATCACCTGGTTTAGCCTTAGCGTTAACGAGTCGTCATTGCCATAATCGGCCAGGAATCTCATTTCGAAGTACTTGGGAATAAACTCGGCCAAACGGCCAACGCTGCGGCCACAAAGGCGTTCGACAGTCGTCGCGATCCACTCGGCATCAACTAGGCTGATCTGTTCATAATACTTGTTTAGATGTGAGGGCTGTCGAGCGATCAGTTCGGCATCGAGCAAGAGTTCGACGAGAATATGCCCTAAGAACCAAGGCCTCATACTAGTGGCTTCGCCAAAGGCTTGACGCAACTGTTTGGCAAATTCGAGTGATAGCCGATTGAACTCGGCTGATTCATGAAACCAACCATCATCAGCATGGTGCTGCATGATACCTCTTGCTAGCTGGGCAAGTCGCGAGTCGGGATCATTCCGAAAGGGCTGAGCATGCTTCGAGCGGCACTTCGTTTTCTTTACCGCTACCGAAAGCCAATCGGGCACGGCGAGTCCTGCCAAGTAATATGGCTCAACGTGCTCTTTTTGCATCCAGGGCCAAGCATGGGCGAAGTAGTTCATACAGATGTCAGTGCTAGCAGCAGATTGATTTGTCGTTGGCTTTTAACAGTAGCTAAATAATAAGCCACAAGTCGATTAGCTTTACCAGTCGATACAACCGTTAATGTTTATCATCAAAGCTAGTAACGTCATACCATTATTATTGATGGTTAGACAGCAAAGAATGGTTCTTCAAATGAAATCGTTTCAGAAGCTAACTCAGCAAGATTCTCGTAGCCTGTTAACTTCTAAGTTAACAAATATTTCTGCTGTTGGCTTGGTGCTGTTTGGCCTGGTGCTGGTCGGTTCAGCTAACTGTCTAGCCAATGATTCGTGGGCTAATGCCTACATGGGGCCTCAGTCGAACATGGTTTCAATGCCGAGTGGAGCATCACATCCAGTAAT
>CAYGQU010000365.1:0-3611 GCA_964352045.1 uncultured Planctomycetaceae bacterium | reverse complement strand
GTTTTGAACCAGCGTTCATTCGATCACCCGAGTAGTCAAGCGTGTCAATTGTCGTTTCTGTATGGAAGTGAAGATCGCGTTTCCAGTCAGCGCGGCGAAGCACCTGATCGAAGAAGGGTCGAATCGCATGCAAGTCATCGAGCGCATGTTGCTTATTGTCCCATATGCCTGCGTCGGCGATCCAGAGGAACTTGGCAAGCGAGAGTTGGCCTTGGCCAAGCAGAGCGCTTGCTTGCGTAAGAATTTCTTGTGGCCGTGGCTCATCAAGGAAAGGCATGTACCTTTCACTTCCAATCGCGAGTAGCAGCGGATGAACGCCTGCTGCATCGACTGCGTTCACCCCAACTACGCCTGGCAAGACGCTCGGTATGATCGGACCGGTTAGGTCGTGGATCAGTTCACCAAACCGAGTGTCTTCCTGCGGTGGCCGACCGACGACGGTAAAGGCCCAAAGGGGATCGGGCCGATGGAACACTTGATCGATTCGCAAGACAGGAAAATCATGTTGTAAGGAGTAGTAACCCAAGTGATCGCCGAAAGGCCCTTCGGGCTTCATCAGCGGGCGTTTCGCAGCATTATTGTTATTAGTCGAATCCTTAGCGCAAGGTATCACGGTTCCACAAATGGCGAAGTCGGCGTCGGCGTAAACGGGGAGTTGATCTTGGTGTTTGATCATTCGAATTCGCCGTCCTCCTAACGCACCAGCAAAAGTGAGTTCGCTCATACCCTCGGGAAGTGGCATGACTGCGGCGAGATTCATCGCGGGCGTGCCGCCGATAAAAATGTTCACTTTGAAGGGCTTGCCTGCCGCCATTGCTGCCGCTTGGTGGACACCAATCGAGCGGTGAAGTTGATAGTGCAGGCCGACCTCTTCATCTTTGGTGTACTCATTACCGGCGAGCTGAATGCGATACATACCGAGGTTGCTCTTCATGAGACCTGGGGCGTGTGGGTCTTCGGTGTAGACCTGTGGTAACGTGACGAAGGGCCCACCATCTTGGGGCCAACTAACTAGGTTCGGCAGCTCAGAGAGACGCGTTGTATGCCGCACAGCGGGCCCACTTCGTACTGACTTCGGGAGCATCCGCAACGCCGAGAAGGGGGTAGCTGCATAGCGTAGTGGAGATTTCAGTGCCCGGGTTGGGTCGATCTTCAATTCGATCAAGCGTTGTACGGCTTGATAGGTATCGCGGAACATGAACTTTGATCGTTCAAGTGTGCCGAAAAGATTGCTGACCATTGGGAACTTGCAACCGATGACATTGGTAAACAAGAGCGCTGGGCCGCCTGCTTCGCAAACACGGCGTTGGATGGCGGCCGCTTCGAGATAGGCATCAATTGGCACGTCAATGCGGCGCAAATGCCCATGTCGCTCGAGGTCTTCGACGCAATCGCGTAGTGAACGATATCCCATGGGAGCCTTTGCCGGGTTCAATTTTAGGGGCCTAATGGACTTTGCGTTGCAGTTTCATTCCCTCTTCGCCGTGGTGGGTTAGTAACAAGGCACCGACGGCAGCGAATTCGGCAAACAGATCGAAGACGACCCCCTCTTCACCAGGCCAAGGATAGGCGAAGATCAAATCAAAGTCATCGGGATCAAGTCCAAGCAGTTCGTAGGCGTCTTCGCCTTCAGAGCTAAGCCATGTCACTTCCCGAGCTAAATCATGGGCGTGCGATTCAAGAATTTCGTCACCACCATAGGGAACAAAGCTCGCTCGAACGAATTCGGCATCAATCGCGTGATCTTCGGCCAAAGCTTCAGCAACTTCGACCAAGTCGGCTTCAATCTCAATGCCAATGGCGTCAAACCCTAGTTTTCCAGCAAGGCAGGTGACTGCTCCGATGCCACTACCCCATTCGCAAAATCGCCCCCCGGTAGTGAGGTTCAGATTAAGGATTTGAGATAAGGCTTGAAACGAAGCAACAAAATCGCAAGCAACAAAGGCGGGAATCGGTTTGTCTCGGTGATCGAAATGAAAGCGTTCGACTCGGTCGTCAGCATCATCAAGCAAGTCGCGAATCGCTTGCGGGAGCGGTATCGAAGGAACTTCGAGCAGCACAGGTTCGAGTCGCATGGTGTGATCGACTTGATTAGTAATGTGTATTCAAAAAAAGGAAACGATGGCAGCCGCCATTCCGCACTAGCTTATCAGATTATTACAGGCGTTTAATCGCTATCTTGTTAGGCTATAAAGATATTCGTAAGCGAGCCGAATTCAGACGCGTAGGGTCCAGCCACGACGCCACATGATCCAAAGCAAGACCCACCAGACGGCCACAAATAGAACCGCATAACTGAGCGAATGCAATCTTGCATCGGTAAGTCCCAGGCCGGTAAAGGGAATCACGATCAGCTTTTCGTAGACCCAATTTTTTACGGTCAAATCGCCCACCTTTAGGATCGTCATAAATCTAGCGACAAAGCCCGAGGCGACAAAGGCAAATATCGCATTGACGCCGACTAACTGAAACGCAGTACCAGCCGATTGAATTAATTTTGACTTCTTTCCTAGATTGTCAAAAACATAAAGGCATGCCGAGAGAGAAACAAAGCCAAGCCCTGTGCTAAGCAGAACAAACGTTGGGGTCCATAACGCTTTATTGATTGGCATCGAAGCGCCCGTGAAATTGGGGTGAGAAAAGAACCAACCGGCTCCGGCTAGCAAGCAACCAAACCAGAGGAGTTTTAGGCAGGAGGGAATACCAATTACCTTGCCACTTTCTACCCGTTCGCAAAGGGCACGGCCAACACGGTAGCCAAATAGTACGTTGACTATTGCCGTAAGGGTGCTTAGCAATCCTTCTGGATCAGTAGGTTGTGTCGTCGCCTGGGTCCACATGTGTTGTTTGCCGATGAGGGCAATATCAACTTCACGAACTATATTTGAGGTTGATTCAAGACGTTCGACAGCCGGTGCATCCGTTGGGAAGTTCGTCAGCAATGCCCAATAAGTTAATTGCAGTAAAACAACCATTGCGATTTGCCAACGCCGGCTTAACCAAAGCACCATCAGCGAAGCAGCAAAATAAGCCAATCCAATTCTTTGCAACACGCCGGGCCAACGAAGCGTGGCAAGTTCCAGGTTGGTCGTGTTGCCCAATAGGAGGTTGATGATTCTTCCCGAGCCATTAAGAAGCAGACCGAGCAGAATAAGCAAAAGCACTCTTTTTATGATGCGGAGATAGACGGCATGGTCCATTTTGGGCTTATTGACAGAATTTCCCTCGGCAATGTATTTGCGAAACGAGTACGCCATGGCGATACCGACCATGAATAGAAAGAACGGAAAGATCAGATCCGTAGGGGTCCACCCATGCCACTCGGCATGAGCAACGGGCGGATAGAGAGCACTCCATGATCCTGGATTGTTGACCAAGATCATTCCCAGGATTGTTAGCCCTCGCATGACGTCGAGCGCAACAAGCCGTCCTGCCTCTTGTTTGGGGGTCGGGTGAGGTGTTACTTCGGGCGATTCGGCTGCCATTAGGGGCTTTCGGTCGTTGGTCGGATTAAGCAAAATGGGCGGCTCTTGCTGAGAGAATAGCACCGTTATGCCTTATCTGGCCTAGGTTTACCACATCTGTGATCCCAATAACGTCTCCCAAGCCGA
>CAYGQU010000364.1:272-3648 GCA_964352045.1 uncultured Planctomycetaceae bacterium | reverse complement strand
ATGCCCGCTCACCTTCCACACCTGCGGGTGCATGATGATCGTGCAGTCGAGGCCGGTCATTTCATAGGGGCTCGGCGCCCCAGCGTGTGTCGATAGGTCGTCGTGGGCGTTGACCATATCACGCCACCACGCTTCTTTCACGTTGCGCTTGAGCTCGACACCCAGTGGGCCGTAGTCCCAGAAGCCATTGAGGCCACCGTAAATTTCGCTCGATTGGAACAGAAACCCCCGCCGACGGCAGAGAGAGACTAACTTTTCCATTTCCATGACAAACGCTTCGCTAGACACATATAGGAGGGGGTAAGAACGATCGAATCCACCATAATAGCCGAATCCGCCCGCGGCTCCTATCCTATAACTAGACGCAGTTCCAGCCGACGGCATGACAGGGGGCTATTGGCTGAAAAAGAAGAGTCCCCCCGGGGTACGAAAGCAAGTTGCCAAGAAATCTTTTGCTAGGGGTAGCCCTGACTGGCGTTCAGCCTGTCAGAGTCGTTTTGGCGACAAGTAGATCGCAGGATGCTATGTAGGAACAATGTACGTCACTTATGAATTAACTCGACTCGGTATCGCCTCTTGTTGTTAAAGCAACACCGATAGGCTGGACGCCAATCGGTGCTACCATAAAAAGCATAAAATATTTCTTGGTGATTTCCCTCCGGGCAGTGACGCTTCCGACTCCTATTCAAACGATTAAGGAAATAGGATTTTTAGTCCACGAGGATCTTTCTCCCAATCCGCGTTTATCCGCGTCCTACTTCTTCAATTCCCCGCGTGCCCCAAGTCTCGCTTTACACGACCAACGGCCCGCCGCCGTTTTCTTCCATCGCTTTGCGAACTTCGCCGAGACCGTAGACGCAGAGTTCAAATTCCGACGAAAGCCGTTCGAGTAATTCGCTCGGTGCGAATTCTTGTTCGACAGGAATCTGGCTTGCAGCGGCGTAGCTCCATTTGCCCAGCTCGCGATAATCCAGCAGCGCATCCTTGCCTCCTTGCTTGCGAAGTTGTTCGGCAATGTTCGGGAACACGCCGGTCCAAAACAAAGTAAAATCACCGATGTGTCGATGCAACATCCGCTTGGCAGGGCCTTGGCGTGCCTCGGCTTCGACGAGCATGTCGGTGACTTGGGTGAGCCGTTCGCCACGAACGCTGCGGACAGAATAGATGCTTTCGGTGCTGAGGAACCGATTGAGCAGACTAGTGACGTAATCGATCAGTGGGGGATCGGCGACACCGAGTTTGGTCATGAAAGCTTGCTCGGTCACGCCGGCAAAGAAACGGCGGGCAGCCGATTCGTCTCGTTCTTCACTACTTCGGTCATCGAGCATCGAAGGTACCTCTCCCGCTCCACGGCCGTTGTACTCAAAAGAGAGTAAAACCGTCGTGCTGTCCACGGTAGTCCGAGACGGCGAGTTGCGAGCGGAGCCATAAGAGCAGCTCGCCGCCATATTATGTATCTACTTTTAGTATAGTTGGCCATGAGCGGCGAGGCCAATTTTTAGCAACGACGAGAAAGATATGGTTGTTTTTTGGCGAACTAAGCAGATTTAATCTTCGAGAGCTGCCACCAGCTCAGCAACATAATCGCCGACATTTTTCAAGACTTCATCCCTTGGTTTCTCAGCTGCTTCGGCAACACGCTTCACAACCGCCGAGCCAACGATCAACCCATCCGCCACGGGGGCAAGTAGCTTCACATGCTCCGGCTTACTAATACCAAAGCCAATGCAGATAGGCAGGTCGGTCTTCGAGCGAAGCCATTCGACATTCTCTACTAAGTCGGCAGGCAACTCGGTCCGCTCGCCCGTGATTCCTGCTACCGAGACGTAATAAACAAAGCCGGTCGAAGTTTCGCAAATGCGCAGTGCACGATCTCGTGGTGTAACAGGCGTAACAAGTTGAATGAGTGATAATCCATGTTTACTGCAAATGTTTGATAGTTCAGCTGCCTCTTCCACAGGCAAGTCAGGAACAATCAGTCCCGCAACCCCTTTAGCAGCGACATCAGAACAGTACTTTTCAATGCCATGCCGATAGATAATTGCGTAGCTAACCATGGTAACGGCTGGTGCCCCAAGCTTGGGACATGTTTCCCCGAGCATCGTCAAAATGTCGGCTAGCTTCGTTTTCTTATCGAGTGCTCGCGTATAAGAAGCTTGGATTACCGGGCCGTCAGCGATCGGATCGCTGTAAGGAATACCAACTTCGCACATCGCCGCGCCACGAGCAACCACCTCTTTAAGCACCGCAGCAGTAAACTCAAGATCAGGATCACTGGCCGTCACAAACGGCATCAACGCCTTACGGTTCTCAGAGCGAAGCTTGGCAAATAGTTCAGGTATTGAGGGCATAACAATAGCTATATTTTGAAAGTAACCGATTATAGTTCGAGTTCATCGATCCGTCGCGATGAGTGAAAGACTCGCATGATGCAAACCTCTTCAGGTTTAGGATCATAGGTTTAAGATCATAGAAGATAAGGTAGCTTCCGAGTAGGATTCGTCGGTAGCCCCCGACACGAGGATCAGCTTCGCCACGATAGGGGAACAGAGCCAATAACTCAATTTCAGTTTCAAATCGGTCGAGAAAACGATCGGCAGCCGAAACACTTTCAGCTGCAATATGAGCCCAAATTAATTCCAAGTTGAGTCGGGCCTGCTGAGTAAGGATAAGACGAAGCTTCACGGGACTCAACAATCAGTTAGTGGAATCAAGCTTCTTTTGTCCACCGATTCGGATCACATCGCGATTCCATGGCTCGACAAGCCCTTCGGAAACTTGCTTAGATGCTTCGATTAGCCCTTGTCGCATGTAGTCGATATGAGCCGCATTAAAATCAGGTTCAACCCCTTGCTCAACAAGTAAATTTACCTTGTTGGTTTCTGGGTCGTGTAAATGCAGGCAAGGCTCGGGGCTGCTTTGAAACGCTGATCGTTGTTCAGGGGTGATTTCTAGTGCCATATTAATTCTTCTAACGGAGGAAATGACTTTCTCGTACCCTGGCATTTTACCATAGATCAGCCGTAGCTAACGCCCTTCAATCTTGCGATTTCCATCGCGTCCTTGTCGCCCCGGCCACTCAGGCAAACGACAATCACCTTATCTTTGGACATCGTCTTAGCCAGTTCCATTGCCTTCGCAATCGCATGCGAAGTTTCCAACGCGGGCATAATGCCTTCCGCAGCAGCACAAGCGTCGAACGCTTCCATCGCGCTCACGTCTTGGCAGCTTGAATACTGAACGCGGCCCGTATCTTTCCAGTAGCTATGCTCCGGGCCAACGCCTGGGTAGTCGAGGCCTGCCGACATCGAATGAACGTCGCACGTTTGGCCATCTTCGTCTTGCATCACATAGCTAAACGAGCCATGCAGAACGC
>CAYGQU010000364.1:0-262 GCA_964352045.1 uncultured Planctomycetaceae bacterium | reverse complement strand
GCCATAGGTAAGAGGACTCGCATGATCGCCTGGCTTATCGCTTCGCCCCCCCGCTTCAACGCCAATGAGTTCAACGCTCGTATGTTCGACAAACGGATAGAACATTCCCGCCGCGTTCGATCCACCGCCGACGCAGGCAACCACCGTGTCGGGCAGTCGACCGAGCCGCTCTTGGCATTGGGTGATCGTTTCTTTGCCTATGACCGATTGATAGTCGCGTACGATCATCGGAAACGGATGCGGTCCAACGACTGATCCCAGT
>CAYGQU010000363.1:0-3651 GCA_964352045.1 uncultured Planctomycetaceae bacterium | reverse complement strand
GACTTACGGAGTCGCGTCGGTATTGTTTCGCAGCAGGCGCAGCTACTAAATGACACGGTCTACGAAAATATTGCTTATGGCCGACCAGGGGCAACTCTGACAGAAATCGAACGAGCCGCCAAGCAGGCTTATGCTCATAGCTTTATCACTGAACGTCTTTCCGATGGTTACGACACAATGGTCGGTCCTTCGGGTGGACGATTGTCGGGCGGCCAGCGGCAACGTATTGCATTGGCGCGCGCTATTCTTCGTGATCCTGAATTGCTGATTCTTGACGAAGCAACAAGTCAGATTGATTTAGAAAGCGAACAATTAATTCACCATGCCCTGACCGAATTTCTTGGCACACGCACGACGCTTCTCATTACACACCGACCAAGCACACTAACACTAGCTGACCGAGTGGTTGTCATGGACCAAGGTCGAATTATCGACATTGGAACAACCGACGAACTTGCCGAAAGATGCGATCTATTCCGCCGCCTCTGTTGTGTTGGGTTACGAGATACGGCTTGAGTTGCCAACACAATCTATCTTGTTTGGTTCGATTAGACACTTAGCCAATCAACCCTTGTTGGCTTTTGCATGGTGGTGATCGCTGCCGAATAACCCTCGGCTACTTCGATAGGTTGTGCCCAACAATTTTTCAATCCGAGTTGATTGTTCGGTGGAGCAGCCGTGATGCCGCCGGTCAAATCGCTAGGCGTCTCAAGCATAGGCAAGGATTCACCAACACCGCTGCCAACGAATTTGAGGATCGATTCCTTGAGCGACCAAATATGGAAAAATTCGGCAAGCTGATCGGCTTCGGCATGTTTGGTAATGCGAAGTTGCTCGCGAGCGCTATACCACCGCTGGGCCATTCCACTGGCTGAACGCAATGGTCGGTGGCGTTCAATATCAACACCGATTGGTTCCTTTGAAATGGCAAGCAATGCCAGTTCGCCAGAGTGGGCTAAATTGAAATGGGGCACGATATCGAGCTTCGATCGAGTCAATTCGAGAAAATTTTGAGCAAGCGTTGGCTTTCCCTTAGGACCATAGTCAAATTCGATTTCCTCAGGCAAGCAATCCAAGAATTGTGCCAGCCAGACGCGGAGTCCTGTTCTAGCAGCGACAAAAGATGCGGTGAGCCGCTTTTTTGTAAACCGATTTGCTCGGGCCTTCTCCTCAGCGCTTAAGAGTGGCAAAAGTTCGTTTAGACGCCTATCCGAGAGGGTGATTCGCCAGCAGATGAGGCGGACTTCCCCCCCATTTAGCGTGGTTTTTTGCCGATTTCGCCCACCTAGGGAACTTGAGGCTAAGCTAAAAAATGCGGGCTCTTCCCAGTCTAACGGCGGGGGCGGTGGTAGCATCAAGCAGTTTGAAGAACTACGCAACTAGATCGCGCAATTGCTTTCCCTTAGGGGGTACTTTAGATAAACTGAGTCGCTTCGCAAGTATTGTACTCTGATGAGGATTGGCTTGTGAACTCGTCTCGGTGGGCTGCGTACCATACTAGCCTATTGAGATAGGACACCCCAAAAAATACTCCCACAGCCATCGAAGATGGCAACAAGTAAAAGGGGCTAAATCCCATTTGGCCCCCAGAACGCATTGGATAATTCCCAACGAAATTATCTTTTGCGGCAAATTACCGCCCCGTTGCTCGAATTGGAGTCTACGCACGAATGCAAGCTTCCTCGCCAAACTCCGTGCGTCAAGAGTCTTCGAACGACCCTGGCTGGACATCGCCCAATACTCAGAATGGAACGGCATCGACTATTAGCGGCTTAACCAACACGGTGAATACCCCTGCCTCGAAGATCAAGGCACTCCCCCCAACGCTTTCGCCTGAGACTTTGGTAAGCGTTGTGACGGAGCGTGCTGAATCGCAACCCGATTTCGAGGCTTGTCTCTTTTTAGCCGATGATGGCACACGCGAGTCACTCTCCTACGGCGAACTTGACAAACATGCCCGCGAGATTGCTAACGGATTGCTAAAAATCCTCAAGCCAGGCGATCGCGCCCTGCTTGTTTATCCCGCAGGGCTTGAGTTCGTTACGGCGTTCCTTGGCTGCCAATATGCGGGCATCGTTGCTGTACCAGCAACGCATCCCAAGCCTCGTCGACCACTTCCTCGCATGCGGCAAATTGTCGAAGACTGTAATGCTACAGTAGCACTGACAAGTCGCGCGACGCTTGACACGATTGACTTCGACAAACAAGAACCGTTGGTGCGTGATTTAAATTGGGTTGCTACGGACGATCCTATCGAAGCTAATCTTGAGACGTTCAAACTTATTGAACCGCATGAAGAGAGCCTCGCTTTCTTGCAGTACACCTCAGGTTCGACAAGTGAACCGAAGGGGGTTAAGGTTTCTCAAAAGAACCTGGCTGCTAACCTCGAAGCGATTCGTGCTTCGTTCGGCCTCGAACGTGATGTCGATGCAAGAGAAGTTGGCGTCTTTTGGCTTCCCGCTTATCATGACATGGGCCTTATCGGCGGTGTCTTGACCCCACTTTATGTCGGTGGAACCACGATTTTGATGTCACCCGGGGCTTTCTTGCAAAACCCAGGTCGGTGGCTTGGCGCCATTTCGGAATTCAAAGCAACCATTAGTGGTGCACCTAACTTTGCGTTTGATTATTGCGTACGCCGTATCTCGCCAGAAGATCGGACGCAGCTTGACCTAAGCCATTGGCGACTAGCTTTTAGCGGAGCCGAACCGGTGCGTGCCGAAACGCTCCATCGGTTCGCCGAAGCGTTTGAACCTGCTGGATTTAATGCCAGAGCATTTTATCCTTGCTACGGTCTGGCTGAGTCGACCCTCTTAGCAGCGGGACCAGATCACGACGACAATCCAACATTGCTTGCTGTTGATCGTGCAAGCGTTGGTACGGGGCAAGTCACGCTTTCACCGAACGGTTGTGATGAAACCACTCAGGAGCTTGTCGGCTGTGGTCGTGCCCCATCAGGCCATCGCGTTTTAGTCATCGATCCTGAGACATTAGCGCCGGTCCAAGAACAAAACGTCGGTGAGATTGTCCTCTGGGGCCCTTCTGTCACAACGGGCTACTGGGACCGAACCGATCTCAACGAAACGCTTTGGGCAACTCCCCAAGGAGAATCGGAGCAATTCCTCCGCACAGGTGACTTAGGCTTTCTGCATGAGGGCGAACTCTTTGTAACAGGACGCTTGAAAGATGTCATCGTGCTGCGTGGGCAAAATCACTATCCACAAGATATCGAACAAACCGCTGCTGAGGCGCATACGGCCGCCTTACCCTCGGCGGCCTTTACGCTGAATGTTAGCCCAACAGACCATGCTCCCTCGAACAGAGGTTCGGAAGAACAGCTAGCGTTGGTTGTGCAAGTCGATCGGATGTGTCCCAAGGCCCAGCATGAAGAAGTTGCCCGTGCAATTCGAACCGCTGTCTCACAAACGCATGGGCTCGATGCCGCAACAGTCGTGCTAATCCGTCAAGCAACGCTGCCGGTCACTTCGAGTGGCAAAGTGCAGCGATCGTTGACCAGGGAGATGTATTTAGCCAATGAGCTGCGTGTTGTTTACGAACTTAAACGCAACAAGCCCTCGACGTCAAAGACTGCGCCAACTTCCTCGCATCCTGCGTCTTCTTCACAGCCCACGTCGCCAGCAAAGCCATTAG
>CAYGQU010000362.1:3426-3658 GCA_964352045.1 uncultured Planctomycetaceae bacterium | reverse complement strand
CGGCTACGTGGCTTGGTAGTCGCGTCGGCTTCGACTGAATTTGTGCGGAGCGAAGAGATCGTCAACATTGCAGAACAAGTCCCCGAAGGTTCGACACGCACTGGCGGTGTTCGCATGGGCAAGTCCCTGCAAGGCGAACCTCGCATTGAAAATCACACCAAGTGGAATCTCGAAAGTGTGATGATCGTTCGGCGGCAAGATGGCATACGCGGACCGGCGATGCTTGAAGGAT
>CAYGQU010000362.1:0-3416 GCA_964352045.1 uncultured Planctomycetaceae bacterium | reverse complement strand
GACGGGCACAAGACCCTGCCGGCGGATCGGCTCTTGTGGCGATGAGTCCACTCAGGGTGGAAAGCAAGGAGACCCCTTTCCAACAACAGCGTGCCGACGAGGCAGTTGTCTTGCAACGATCTGAAGATTCGCCCGACGTTGAATCGCTAATGGCCATCGCACTCGATGGAAATCGCTACGAGCGCGGCGAACGTCGCGTCATTGGCCGAATTAGCCAATCAATTGATGGCCTCTCGGTCAGTCCTCCTGCTTCGCAACGGCGTGGCACAACGCTCTACGTTGGGCACCTCAACTACGGACCGCTACCTCCACCTCGCTCCGACAAAAATACCCCGACCAACCTATAGCTGCCCTACTGCTGAACATACTATGATCGAAATAAAAAACTTCGGAAAGACTTACGGTGATTTTGTTGCCGTCGAAGACCTGACGCTCAGCATCGGCAAAGGGGAGATGTTCGGTTTCATCGGACCCAATGGTGCTGGTAAAAGCACGACGATTCGATTTCTTGCCACCCTGCTCCGAGCGACACAGGGCGAAGCGACCGTCAACGGTCATAACGTCATTGACGATCCGATGGGTGTCCGCCGATCGATCGGCTACATGCCCGACATGTTCGGCGTATATGACGGCATGAAAGTTTGGGAGTTCCTCGACTTCTTTGCTGTCGCTTACGAGATTCCGCGTAATCAGCGCAAAGCAATCATTGGCGATGTGCTCGAACTGCTTGATCTAACGCATAAGCGAGACGACTACGTTAATGGCCTCTCACGCGGCATGAAGCAACGTCTATGCTTGGCGAAAACACTAGTGCACGATCCGCCGGTGTTAATTCTTGACGAACCCGCCAGTGGCCTCGACCCACGCGCAAGGCTCGAAGTGAAGGCGCTCTTAAAAGAGCTTCGAAAGATGGGTAAGACGATTCTGATCTCAAGCCATATTTTGACTGAGCTGGCCGACGTCTGTACGAGCATTGGCATCATCGAAAGGGGACGATTGTTGCTGTCAGGTCCAATCGACAAAGTCTATCGCCGTATCCAACAGAACCGGCATCTCGAAGTTCGCTTCACCGGCGACCCGGCCCAAGGATTGAGCCTCATTCGCAGCGATCCGCACGTCCGAAACTTGCAAGAAGATGCCCGCAGTGCGACGATCGAATACGCCGGTGGCGACAATGAAGTGCAGCGTCTGATGCGAGCCCTGGTCGCTGCCAACGTCGGTTTGATCTCTTTTGCTGATAAAGAACCAACGCTCGAAGATGTTTTTATGCTGGTCACGAAGGGGTTGGTGACTTGAACGACAAAAAATAAAATAGATACGGTAGCAACAAAAGGGCCGTAGGTGCCGTGCCAGAAGCATGTTTATTAACTCGACTTGGCTCGCCTCATGTTGCTTAAGCAACACCGATAGGCTGGACACCAATCGGTGCTACCCTAAAAAGCATACTACTATTTCATCGTAACTTGCTTTCGTCCCGCTGGGAATTTTACGACAAATCAATAGGGGAAATGAACCAGCTCATGTCTTTAAGTTTCTAGACGAACTCGGCGGCTCCAATTATTATAAATACCCTTAGGCTTCGATCCGCTTTAGAATTAGATCGTACTCAGGAACGAGCGTATGGGTATCGATTCGCGAGCAAAGATCAAGGTCTTCTTCCATGCCAATCTTTAAGAGATTTTTGCCGCCTGGTGTGTTGCGAAGTTCCAACCCTAGCTGCTCGCTACTGGTTCGTCCGAGCGCTTTGGCAGTGTTAAGCAACTCTTCCCACTCACCGATAACGTTTGAACTCGCTTCGTTCTTTTGCCGTGGGCTCAGTTCGCAGTTGTGCAATGCGTAGGCAATTGCCCCGGCGATCAATTGATCTTCTCGACTAACATGGGCATCGGTGCCAGCGCAGAGCAAATGGATATTCTCTTCGCCGACAAGCGTGTCAACTACCGCCGACAGATTTGCAGCACAGCCAATCAGTACTCGTCTTGCCAGTCGGGAATGGACAAGCGCCGCGGTTCCGTTTGTGGTTGTAAAAAATATCTTCTTGCCAAAGACTTGGTCAGCAGTGTACTCGCTTGGAGAATTTCCCAGATCAAAGCCTTCGAGCTTCTTGCAACCACGTTCGCCCGCCAACAGGTAGTTAGTCGATTCGCCCTGTGCTTCGGCCGCATCAACAACATCACTAACATCATGCAGTGGATAAATGGCCGATGCGCCGGCTGCCAAGGCATGACAAATGGTGGTAGAAGCCCGTAGCAAGTCAATCATCACAACGCAGCCACCAGCAAGCTCTGCCTCACCTACGAACTGAGGCAAAAAATGTACGTCAAGCGTGGGGACTGGTGTGGGCATAACGAAATTCTCTTTTAACCGTATCGCAAAAAGAAAGGGAGAGGACACGGAATAACGTGGATCAAAAAAACGATCTTCGCCGATCGAAGACAACCTCTGTTTTATTGAATTAGCGTCGATTAGCGTAGATCAGTGTTCTCTATCTTATAAACTTTTGGGAACTCTTTGCCCGAATCGACGCTAATTGTCTAATGTTTTATCTTAGTCAACAGCCTGTTTACCTGCCGAACTCAATTCGCGACGAATCTCTTAAATCCGCGTCATCCGCGTTCTAATCGGCTCTAGGTGGTTCCCTGACAGAGCTTGGCGGTTTAGCCTGTATCAGTTCGAATCTTAATAAATCCCTAAGCATCTGCCTTCCACAAATTTGCGAACATTCACTAATAACTACCAAGCAGTTTCGACTTTTTAATCTCTGCCCGGTTTGAACCTATTATTTATGACCAATAGCACATCCCCTACGGTTAATAAATCAACCGACCGCATCCAACGGATGTTTGGTGAGATCGCTCCGCGATATGACCTGCTAAATCATTTGCTGTCGATGAATACGGATCGCTACTGGCGATGGCGTACGACCAAGTTGGTACCTCCCGTGCTTGATGGCCCGCTTGCCGATGCTCCCATCTTAGATATTTGCACAGGAACGGGCGATCTAGCACTTGCTTACGACCGTGCTGCAAAAAAGAAAATCAAAATCACAGCAGCCGACTTTTGTCCCGAGATGCTGGCGATCGGTGAAAAAAAAGGGGCCAAATCAGATGTCAACGATCACATCGAATGGGTTCAAGCGGATGCGAACAACCTGCAATTTGAAACCGACACTTACCAATTAGTGACAGCCGCGTTTGGATTGCGAAATGTCTCGGATACTGATCAAGGCTTGCGTGAGATGACGCGAGTTTGCCGACCTGGCGGAAAGGTTGCGGTGCTCGAGTTCACTACCCCACGACGCCAACCCTTGCGCGGCATCTATGGTTGGTACTTTCGGAATGTGTTGCCAAAAATTGGTCAGCTTCTCATGCGAAATAATTCTGCCGCCTACGAGTACCTACCACAAAGCGTAGGTC
>CAYGQU010000361.1:0-3704 GCA_964352045.1 uncultured Planctomycetaceae bacterium | reverse complement strand
AAGTACGATGTCGAGCGTTGCCTTTGGAAGGCTACCGATGCGGACTTATCTGGCTTGGTTCCCAATCTGACAAAGCTTGCGAACGAGTTCGCTACGAAAGTCGCCAAGGTTTACGTTAACGAAGCCCTTTCGGCCGGTTCGCTTGATGCTTCTAGCACGGTCATTCCTGCGGCAATGGAGCGTGTTTCCCTTGGTAAGTACATTGCCAGCGAATTCGATGGTCCCATGCAAAAGTGTTTGAAAACTGCTTTGGTGGTCTTCAGCGGTTTGAAAATTGACAAACTCGACGACCTCGAGGCAATGATTGCTCGTGGAACAATCAAACAGGTTTTTGCCGCTGGTTCTCTAGCCATGGCGCTACGCAAAGCGATTGGTCAGCTTGATGGCAAACCTGTTTGCATCGGTGCTGCCGAGGATCCGGCCCATAGTGATAAACCCTACTTCATTCCCGACGAGCGGGTCGAACAAGCGAAGCAGATGGTCGTCGAAGGACGCGAAAAGGGAATCACTTTTGTTGTTCCTTGCGATTCGATTGTGGAAGATGGATCGGCCAAAGACGTACTTGAACCAACCGACCAGCAATTTGATATTGGCCCCAAATCGAGCAAGCTATTTAGTGATATGGTCGGTGAATTTATCGCTAAAGGAACCGACGGAGCGGTTGCTTTTCATAATGGCGTCTTCGGCATGTTTGAAGATGAGCGTTTTGAAGCGGGCACCAAGAATTGGGTTCCCGAGCTGAAACGGATGAAAGAAGCAGGTGTCGAGGTTTATGTCGGTGGTGGCGAAGGAGGCAAGTCGCTCGATCGCTACGGCAAGCCAGACTGGGTTACACACTGCTTCACCGCAGGTGGGACGGTTTTGAACGCCTTGGGCTCGGAGCCCGTTCCTTACTTGGTTGCACTCTTGGCTGCAACCAAGTCTTAACCGTCTTCTCACACCCACAAAATCTTAACAAAACGCGAGTTTTTCTATCGCAGAAAGACTCGCGTTTTCGATTTCATGCACACAAAAATATTCGAGAAGCTCATCAGAAGCCTATTTCAGGGTTAGGCCTGAGTCGCTTATAAGATTACGATAGTCAGATTACAAAGGGAATTATGGTCATAACTCAACCGATAGGGCTGCTCCTATGACGCAGAAGGAAATTTCGATCTTCTCACCTGAAGGGTTATTCAAAGACTTGATCGCCAGTTTGGTGGTCTTCCTTGTTGCGCTGCCCCTTTGCTTGGGAATTGCCCTTGCTTCAGGAACCCCTCTCATATCGGGTGTCATTACGGGCATCATCGGCGGCATTGTAGTTGGTGCCTTGAGTGGTTCGCACACCAGCGTGAGTGGCCCTGCCGCGGGGCTGACGGCCATCGTGGCGTCACAATTGGCAACGCTAGGCTCGTTCGAGGCGTTCTATCTGGCTGTGCTGATAGGGGGCCTCATTCAAATCGGGCTTGGGATTGCCAAAGCCGGGGCGTTATCAGCCTTCTTCCCTTCGAGCGTCATCCGTGGCTTGTTGGCCGCGATCGGCGTAATTCTTATTCTCAAACAAATTCCCCACGTTCTGGGGCATGACAACGACCCTGAAGGGGATATGTCGTTCCAGCAGCCCGATGAGCACAACACGTTTTCCGAAATCGGAACGCTCTTTCAAGGCGATCTGCACTACGGAGCCGCTTTTGTTGGGCTAATTTCCCTGGGATTGCTTTTCCTTTGGTCACGTTCGAGCTTACTCAAGAAGACACAAATACCGGGCCCTTTGGTCGTTGTGGTTTTTGGCGTCGTCATGAAATTTGTCTTTGATCGTTTCAGCGAAGGGTGGAATATCGTTGGAGATCATCTTGTTAACCTAGGCATTGATGATGCCTCGAAAGGCTTATCCGATTTCATTACGACCCCCGACTATTCGCAAATATTTAATCCGGCAATTTATGTAGCTGCAGTCACGATTGCCATTGTCGCGTCACTTGAAACGCTTCTCAATCTCGAAGCGGTGGATAAGCTCGATCCTGAAAAGCGCAACTCACCCAGCAGCCGAGAATTGCTTGCCCAGGGGGTTGGTAACATTTTTGCAGGCGCCTTAGGTGGTTTACCTATGACTTCGGTAATTGTCCGCAGTTCGGTCAACGTCAGCACGGGTGCGAAAACCAAGCGGTCGGCCATTTTTCATGGCTTCCTTCTATTGCTAAGCATTGCGTTTATCCCACAGTATCTCGAAATGATTCCACTAGCTGCTCTGGCGGCGATCTTGCTACACACGGGGATGAAGCTTGCCAGCCCGCGCCTCTTCCGCCAGATGTGGAAAGAAGGTTACTACCAATTCATACCGTTCATTATCACTTTGCTGGCGATTGTCTTTACCGACCTCTTGGTCGGAATTATCATCGGCCTTGGCGTGAGTCTCTTGTTTATCCTCAATAGCAATCTTCGCCGCCCGTTACGTCGAACGATCGAAACGCACCTCGATGGCGAAATTATGCACGTCGAGCTACCCAACCAAGTCAGTTTCTTGAACCGTGCTTCACTCGATAGCATGTTCAACGAATTGAAGTCGGGAACGCATTTATTGCTCGATGCCTCAGGATCGGATTACATTGATCCTGATATCCTCTCGATGGTAAGTGACTTCAAAAACAACATGGGGCCTGCGCATGGCGTTAAGGTGAGTCTGCGAGGTTTCCGCCAGAAGTACCAGCTAAAAGATGAAATACAGTTTGCCGACTATTCTTCGCGTGAGCTACAAGACCGTGCCACGCCAGAACAAGTGCTAACGATTCTGAAGGAGGGAAACAAAAGATTCCAAAATGGAAAACGGCTTACCCGTGATTTCGGAAAACAAGTCTGTGCCACCGCTTCGGGCCAAAATCCGCTTGCCGCGGTGCTCAGTTGCATTGATTCACGGGTTCCGGCTGAACTGGTTTTCGATTGTGGCATCGGTGATATCTTTAGCGTCAGGGTTGCTGGTAATATCGTCGGCACCAAGTCACTAGGTAGCATGGAATACGCCGTGGCTGTCGCTGGTGTCAAGCTTGTTTTGGTATTGGGTCATACCCGATGTGGAGCCGTCACGGCATCGGTTCAGTTCCTCGGTAGCGAAACGGGCGTTGCGGAAGCAACGGGCTGCAAGCACCTTCCTTCGATTGTCGATGAAATCCACGCCGTATTGGAGCCAAGCGATGCCACTGCATACCGAGATACACCCGAAGAAGATAAAGGGACCTTTGTCGATGGTATTGCAAAACGAAATGTTCTAAGAACCGTCCAAGAAATTTACGAACAGAGTGACGTCATTCGTAATAAGGTCGATGCCGGCGAAGCGATGATCATCGGTGCGCTGTACGATGTGGCAACTGGCAAGATTGAATTCTATGAAGCGGTCACAGAAATTCGATCTAGCAAGGGGTAACTCTTTTTGCCTTGAGTTGTTGTCCTCAATCTTTGTTCTCACTCTTTAATGGCGTCTTATTCCGTAGTGAATTATTGAGTTGTTCGGTACGGTACTCGCCGACTGGCATGCCTCCCAGTTTGCGCCAG
The DNA here is from genome assembly GCA_964352045.1 of uncultured Planctomycetaceae bacterium. Taxonomy (GTDB): domain Bacteria; phylum Planctomycetota; class Planctomycetia; order Pirellulales; family Lacipirellulaceae; genus CAYGQU01. The sequence continues at coordinate 179 of CAYGQU010000361.1, read as the reverse complement.
CCGACTTTGCTACCGGCCAACCGCTCGGGGGCGTCTGTCTCTTTCAGGTCGCCATCGACTGCGACACGCTGGTCGAAGACAAAGCATTCGCCGTCATAATGCTCCGAACCACATTCCTCGAAATATTTGAGGATACCCCCTTCGAGCTGGAAAATATTTTTGAAGCCCGCCTGTTCCAT
>CAYGQU010000360.1:0-3723 GCA_964352045.1 uncultured Planctomycetaceae bacterium | reverse complement strand
CGATGCTGAAGAGCCTGGGTTGCGAATCGAAACTTCACCACTCTGGTGATTGACAAACAGAACTGGCTGTTGCTCAACAACAACGCTCGTCAGGATGCCGTTAACACTTCCACCATCCGCAGCCGACTCAGCTCTAACGCTCACGCCAAGGCCCAATCCGGGGACACTTGAGGTATCAACATTACTAAAGCCGTTTGCCACACTAGCAGAGTCAGCAATGACATAACTTGCGCCAATCGTCAAAGCATCTCCGAGAGTGTCGAGCTTTAAGGTTCCCCCTAAATCAAGTTGACCACCCACTGAAATTGCTGACGGTCCGGCCGATCCACCCGTTGTTGTAAACGCCCATTCGTGGGTTCCGCCCGAAGCCAAAATCGTTGGGCCAGTCGTAGAAAAACTCACACCCGAACCAACAATTCGAAAATTATGCGAAAGTGTGGCAGAATCTGCCGCTACGGTTGCCGAATCGGATAAGGTGATTTGGCTAAGGGCATTCCCACCCGTTGGTGTCGCTAGCTGCCCACCTACGGTCAGTTGCCCTGTGCCCGAGACATTCAAAAAACCTGTCCCGCCGTTAAGTCCTACGTCGATACCACCCGTCAATGATGCCGCACCCGCCTGCGTAACCAATTGACCACCACTGGTAATATTTAGAGTTCCTTCGTAAATAGCTCCATCACCTAAAATCAAAGCCGAAGAGGGAGATGCTGATAGATTCGTTGAAACGGTAGCCGTTGGATTATCGGGTGCTCCAGGAACTCCCGAGTTCGATCCGATTTTTGCGTTTTCAAAGATGCCTGGATCAGGTGCGAACCCGAATGACCAGTTTCCCGCCTCACTAAAACTAGTCGATGAACCCATGTCGATCCAATCGTTAGTCTGCGCATAAAGCGTATTAGCGATGGGCGACGCGACGAGAGCCGTTATAACGGCTAAGCATCGTAGTGTTGCCTTCATGATGTCATGCCTTGCGAATATGTAAGACGTAATAAGCAATTTTGCTGATACGTCGAATGAATGAAAAGAAAAGAACTTCGTATTAGCCAATTGAGTGTTAACTTCTGCGACGATTCGAGCCGCACATGAAAGCTGCCATTAATGCGGCAAGCGACAAGGTAGTTGGCTCAGGTACAGCAACACCAATGGAAGCAAAAGCGGTTGCAACGGCTGAACTTGTGCCACCCGTAGCTAAGAAAGCATCTTTCCATTCGCGGAAGTCAATAAGATCAATCATGCCATCGGAATTTAAGTCGCCATCAGCACGAGCCAGAACCGAACCGAAGGATGCATTTGTTTCAAGCCAATTATCACGAATTGGACCAAAGTCTTCCTCAAGCTCAATCACGCTATTGTTATTGGTATCGCCATCCAAGATGACCGTACCTACTGATAAGATGGGGTAATCACCATTGCCACCACCTGCGTTGCGGGAAGTAATCTTGTAGGCATCCCAATCCGTAGCAAAACCGTCGAATGCATAGCTAAGACGAAAGAAAACGTAATCACCGGCGTTTGTTCCACTTGCATAGGAAGTATTCAAGTAGCTAAGCAATGCCGCATCACCACCTGCATCGGTAAAGTTGTTCGGTGCAGCTGGATTCGAGACCGTGCTCGCAGGGGTTAAAAAACCCGCTTGAATCAAAGTAGCCGAAGGATCAACGGCTGTACCTTGATAATGGTCCGCTGGGAGTAAGTCTGGTACTGAAGCAATTCGTACGCCGTAGAGGTCGACATTAGATACAGTTGCGGTACCCATTTCAAACAGGTGCACCCCAAGACTTGCCGAGGTGAATGGATTGCTAATTGCACCAAGGTTGGGTAGCTGAAAAGGAATTACTGCGGTGGTGACTCCATCACCAAACCATTCGCCAATATTCATGAAGAAGCCTTCACCACCTGATCCATCAAAACTTGGATGGACGGCAGGCCATGGGCCCCCTGTCGATCTGGCTTCGGTAAAACCATCGCCCGGATCTGAGAAAAGATCTAAGGCATTCGCCTGTTGTTGGCTGCCTAAGACAGCTAATGCAACGGCGAGTGAAATCGTCTTGAGAGTAAATAATGTTTTCATCGAATCTCGTCCCTGGGAGATTGGTACGTCATATAAGAAAAGCTACTTTTTTGCATGTTTGTTTCGACATGCTCCGGTCTCTATAAGTTGCCACGGTGAGCCCCACCATGCTTATAAGCAAGGGCCCACCGCAGCCAATATCTAAAACTACAGTTCGATACTGCTAAATGTCACATCCTGACGCAGTATCACTCACGCAGTATCACTGTCGAAGGATCACTGTCGAAGGATCACCCCTGCCGGCGAACACTCGATATCATCATTGCTCCAAGACCCAATAAGATCATGGAAGTTGGTTCAGGAACTGCCGTGAAGTTAATCACTGGGTAGTCTGGTTCGCCACCACCAGCTTCACGCACGGTAAAGTTGTAGGCATCCCATCCATCAGCAAATCCATCTTTGGCGTAGCTAAGACGCAAGAAGACAAAGTTACCTACATTGGCACCACCTGCGTAAGCCGTGTTGAGATAGCTAGTCAAAGCGGTTTCGCCAGCAGGACTGGAAAAGTTGTTGGGTCCAGGCAGTGAGTCATCGCTAGAACTAGCTGGGGTCAAGAAGCCTGCTTGTACGAGCGTTGCGGTAGGATCAGGCGAAGCACCCGAGTAATGATCCGATGCAAGGATTGCTGGATCAGAATCAACTCGGACACCATACAGGTCAGCATTGGATACTGTTGCGTTACCTAGCTGAAAGACTCTTAAACCGAGACTAGCAGAAGTAAATGGATTACTTACGGTACCCAAATCTGGAATCTGAAATGGCAAGACGGCAGTCGTGATTCCAGGTCCAAACCATTCGCCAACATTGGCACGGAAATTACCAAAAGTATCACCATGAACAACTGGCCATGGCCCACCCGTATCGCGTGCTTCCGTGAAGCCATCATTGGCATCGGAGTAGATAGCACCTGCCTCGATTTGTGATGCCATCATCGACATCACGACTGAAAAAACAAAAACACTTAGCGTCACTGCAACAACTTTACTCGCACAAGCTCTATACGTCATGAGATCCACCTCTATGCGTCAAGTGATCGTTGGGCTGCTTTATAAAGCAATATTGCTTGCAGCCGCCTTGATCCTCTCGAATGAGTTACTACCAATTTTTTGGTAGTGAGAATAGGAAAGAGCATCCACAGAATGCTCAACTATAAAGGTAATACCGGCATGCTGACATATCTACCGTAGTTTCCGGAAAAATGTTTCCAGTAACGTTTCTCAAACTGCTTTTGGTTAAGAAAACGCCTCAAAATCTCGTAGATTCCTAAAGCTCACCCGATCTTATCTCCTTAAATATAACCACCGTTGGATAATGGCGGACTTCTCATACTAGCCGTGTCAGTGCAATCAATACGCCATGCGGATCAGCATCCTGAAAAACTGCAAATTCCGTAGGGTCCATAATCTCGGTCGCCACAGATTACTTGCTTCCGCAGACTATTTTTTAACTCTTTTATTCGGTCGCCTGACTAGCGGTAATACATCTAGCCTAATGCGGCTGCTCGTCATGGGACCAAGAGAGCGTTAGGTCCAGGAAGGACCCTGACAATCTCGCAATGCGTTGCAAGGCATCGCAACTAGGTAGCCAAATCTTAGATCAGCAGTTATTGCTGATTGGCTATCGAAGCCACAGCGAGAATAAATTCTAGTGTC
>CAYGQU010000359.1:0-3729 GCA_964352045.1 uncultured Planctomycetaceae bacterium | reverse complement strand
AAGTTGTTATTCATTAACAACTTAGGACGATTCGACTCTCCGAGGGATTTATTTACCCACCATTCCACCCACCATTCAATTTCTCGCACGCATTTATTTTGCCTGTCTGGTTGAAATCGGGATAATGAAAGTGGGTTAGCAAAAAGCCCTTTTTAGCAAGCGTCAACTTGCTTATCACACAGCCAACTTACGAGAATTATTATGCCCCGCTCAGCCAAGCTGAGTCGGCACAAGGGTTATTGGTATACCCGTGCCGGCAGACGATCAGGTGTATTCTTCGGAAAAGTCAACGAAGTCTCACACCAAGAAGCACTCAAACGTTTTCGCAAGTACCTTGCAACGCTCGGCGAAAGTCGCCGACAAGTTCCACTTTCAAAGGTTTCAGTTGCTGAGGTATGTGATGCCCATTTGCAATGGGTCGTCTCCAAGCGTTCTGAGGCACTCTACCGACAGCGCAGGTCGGTCTTGGAGAATTTTTGTAATCACGTTGTTGGCGAATACCTAGGCGAGAAACTTCCAGGTCATGGAAAGCCTATCGCGTCTCTACGCGCTACAAGCCTTATGCGATCACATGTCGAACAGTACCTTGAGTATCGCAGTTCAACCCCTAGTGAGCAGACAGGACGACCTCTTGGAGACAAGAGCCTCCGAGCTATCATCATTGGATGCAAGGCTTGCTGGAATTGGGCTGCCGATAGTAGGCAAGATGGAGGAGGTGGCTTTTTACCGGAAGATCATCGGCCACTTGCAAAATTACCTAGAGGTTATATTGCACCAAAAGACTTATCCGAATTAGAGCTACCTTCTGACGCGGAGATAGAGAGCTTGCTTCTTTGGGCTGCTGTGGAGCCCTCAATGGTTCGGTCAGGTACTGGTAGTTGGCGAGCCCGTCTGCCGGACGAGTACTATACGCCCGACAGTAAGACCTTTGTCGATATGCTCAAGGTCTATCACGCAACGGGTCCGCGAACGAGCGAGTTGTGCGTCGCTCAGGTTCGTGATTTCATGCCACGTACTTCTCAGCTCTGCCTGGGAAAGCATAAGCGTTCAAAAACGCAGAATAACCCGAGTATGCGAACCATTCAGGTGGGCGCGGAGATTGTCGAACTCTTATTCAGAAATGTAAAAAGTAAAGCTCTCAGCGATCCTTTGTTTACTCATGAAGATGGTAAAGCGTGGAATATGGGGCAGATCACAAAACGCATCAAAAAAGTGATAGCTTTGGCATGCAAGCACGGCCAAGAAGTACGCTCGCATATAACCATTTACTCATTTCGGGATTTGTACATCTCTGAGCTATTGATGATTGGTACGGAACCGTTCAAGGTAGCCAAAATGGCTGGAACTAGTTTGAGAGAAGTCGAAAGAACTTATGGGCACTTCTTTAATGAGGATTTAGCGATTGCTCAAGCTCAGCTTGAAAAGGTTCGAATGAAGCGAAGGAAAAAGAGCCAAAAGCAGAAGCAGCGTCAGAATGATTGTTAAGTTCGTAGTGGCGCAAGCTTCTGACCTTCGGAATCACAATCCGACTAATGGCAATAGGAAAGGTATGGCATTTACTGGACACTCGCGTGGCAACCCCTTTGTAAACAGCCTTTCTAAGCTTTAAGTCGAAGCATTCGCATTGGGATCGAATTGGGCTAATGTGGCCCGGCGTGTGTCAGATATGTGTCAGATTCTTTAAGTACGGGAGTAGAGACTTGAACCTTCGCGGGATTACGGTCAAATGCAATTGGTGCGTGGCTATGTGCTCAAGCACCAGCAACTTGAAGAAGAGAATGTTTCGATTGAGCAGTTGTTTACCGACGTGAAGCGAGAACTAATTGCTTGGTCAGTGGTACTTGGATCAGCTGATCTACCGCTTCGCTCGAAAAAACAAACTTGCGATCGGCTCGATAAATTATTAGCCAAGCAATGGTCTGACCGATGGATCAAAGCAATCCGACTGCCCTCCCAACCAAGGCCACGACCCAAAAGAACCAAAACCCATATCTCCGTTTATCGTGCACTCAATGCTGAGAAAATGTGAGCAGAAAGATGTTCAATGCAGTGGTGCGAGCACCTACCCTACGTAACTAAAGCTAGAAAGCATTCTCCATAGTTATAGTTTAGGTGTTTTTTTGCAACATTCTTGAACTAGACGGAACACGTCATATTACAACTCTAAATAACGCTTTTTAATTATTTCAAAAGTAAATTGCGCAGGATTATCTATCCAGCTGCCTATTTCGTCATGCCAATCTGTATCCCAAATGCAAATGCATTCTATATCGGGATCAAGCTGGACTCCAAAGGGTTTATTTATTTCGCAGATTGACCAAATGTCATCAGAGTTATTCTTAACATCACGAAAAAACTTAAATTTACCTTTTAATGAGGGAAACGTAACATAAAGATCCACGAAGAAATTTTCTGCAAAACCTTGGTATCGGCTTAGTGCAAGAAACTCGGATTCGGGGATAAAATTAGAAGCGTCTTTTAATAATATTTCATGTAATGGCATAGAAACCTTCGTGCTGTTTAATACTTACTTAATTGGCTGTATCGGATCAATCCCTGGTGGTAAATCGACCCATCCTTCTGGCAGTGCTTCGGGGAGGTGTAGTTTCCCTTTCCCTTGATGACCAGAAGAAAAGTCTCCAGGAATTTCAAACTCGTGGCCATGCCCAGAGCCTATACCATGTTGTTCTTTCCAATCAACATGTCCTATCGCTTTGCCATTTTCGTCGTATATCGTTGACTGAATCGCTTTGTTGTTTTCTGGATGAACTTGAGTATATTTAGAATTTGGCGTAGCACCATCAGCCCAACCTTTTTCAACGCCATAATAGTCATCTAATTTAGATACATTTACGGCATCAGGATCAGCTCCCTTAAACAACAACTTAAGCCTACCCTTAAATGGCTTTGCCAAGTCACCAAAAGGCAGAAAGCCAAATACTGCGAGACCAACGTCCAAGTTGTCTCCATTTACAAAGGCATCTCCTAATAAAGCCAAATCCGCTGGCAAGCCAATACCTGGTAGAACACTGCCAGCTTCTGCCGCAGCTCTTGCAATAGCTGCCCAGTCAGTGGGGCTATTATCTCCACCTCCCTTGGGCTTTGGAAGTGCTCCCGCTATACCTGCTCTGGTGTACAAGTCCAATTGGAGCCCATTCAGTGAATCATTATAATCTCTAACTTCTTGGGAGTTTAGTAAGATCGAGATCGCGATTTGCTGCCGTTCAAAGTCAGATAATTCTTCGCCTCTTTCAGCGGCTTGCACTAGCTCTAAAATTGACCGGTGAGCGCCTTGGGCATTTCCCCCCTGATTCAAGGAGGCGGAACTGATATCGATTGATAAAGGAATATAGCTATGATTAACCGGCTCTTTCTGCCCTTGATTTTGCGATCCTTGGTTGTCAGTGTTGACAAGCATTGGAGAGGGAGCTTCGTCGTGAATTACAGTGCCATCATTGTTTCGAATTATCCGATGGTGGGTTAAACTACTTCCGGTACCAGAGTAGAAATGCTTCTCATAACTAGAGCTAGCATTTGATGAATTAACGTAGTTAGATCTACTTTTTTTGTTGTAGATTGTCCCACCTGTTGCAGTGACGGAGCCAGACTTAGGGTTTACATTACCATAAATATCGTAAGTTGCTCCATGTGTTATTTTCTGCCTTACATCGGCATTGAATGTTTGCTTAGTACTGGAAGAACCTTTTGAAGATCGTGATCTTTCTACCG